>DAONFN010000116.1:0-5457 GCA_035403625.1 Bacteroidales bacterium | reverse complement strand
CCTCCATCGACCCGCAAGTCCGGTCGATCAAGATGACCATCTACCGGGCAGCGAGAAACTCCGGCGTGATCAACGCGCTCATCAACGCAGCCAGGAACGGGAAGATGGTCACCGTGTTCATGGAACTCCAGGCGCGTTTCGACGAAGAAGCCAACATTTTCTGGACCGAAAGGCTCCGCGAGGAAGGGGTGAAGGTGATCCACAGCATTCCGGGTTTCAAGGTACATTCGAAGCTGATCCTGATCCGGAGGAAAGAGGGAGACAACAACTTCCTGTACTCCTTCATCGGCACAGGCAACTTCAACGAAGATACCGCCAAGGTTTATGCCGATGTGAGTCTGCTCACCACCAACCAGACGATCTGCAACGATGTGTTGAATGCCTTCCACCTGATCGAGGAGAGCTACCGTCCCTATAAGTTCAAGGCGCTGGTAGTCGCACCCATCAACATGCGCAACTTTTACATCAACCTGCTGCAACAGGAGATCAGGAATGCCAAGGCAGGCCGGGAAGCATGGGTTATTATCAAACTCAACAACCTGGTCGACGGCACGATGGTCCGAAAGATCTACAAAGCCAGCCAGGCAGGGGTTAAGATCAAACTGGTCATCCGCGGAATCTGCACCCTGGTACCCGGGATCCCTGGACTGAGCGAGAACATCGAAGCCATAAGCATCGTCGACCGCTTCCTCGAACACGCCCGGATCCTGGCCTTCTGCAACGGAGGCGACCCGCTGTACTACATCACCTCAGCCGACTGGATGGTCAGGAACTTCGACAACCGGATTGAAGTGGCCACCCCCATCTACGACCCCGTGATCCGGGAGCAACTGCAGCGGATCCTCGATATCCAACTGTCCGACAATGTCAAAGCCCGCATCATCCGGGCCGGCGAACAAAATGTGTATAAACAGTCGTCAGCCCCTCCCGTCCGGTCCCAGGAGGAGATCTATCGTTATTTCCGTGATCAGTTAAAGTGACAAACCAACGCAAACGAAATTTATCCGATCGTAGATCGTAACTCGCAGATCGTAGAATGGTCATCCTCAAATTCATCTTCCGCGTACTGATCAACAAGTACTTTCTCACCACCCTGGCCTTCGTGGTGTGGATGGTCTTCTTCGACAGCAATAACCTGTCGACCCGGAACCGGCTTCAGCAGAAGCTCGACCTGCTGAACCTGGAGAAACAGTTCTACCAGCAGGAGATCCGGAAAGATTCGATCCTCTCGGCCAGGCTGATGACCGATAGTTCACAACTGGAGCGATTCGCCCGGGAACGGTACCTGATGAAGAAAGACAATGAAGACCTTTTCCTGGTGATCGACACTACTGCGGATCCACATCCATGATCACCCGGATTTGCCGGAAGGCCTCTTTTTCCCTGAATGTCCCGATCACATCCACCAGCTTTTCTTTAAAAGCAGCCACCGGGAAGGCACGCTCCGCCTTCAGCAGGATGTGCTTGATGTGGTAATTCATGATGCGTGAAACCACCGGGTACTCGGGTCCAAGCACACGCCGTCCGAAAACAGCCTTCAACCCACGCGCCAGTTCGTCAGCCCCCTTGTTCAACACCGCGGCGTCCTTATGCTTCAGTTTCAGCAGGATCAACCGGGTAAAGGGAGGATACCCGAATTTCATTCGCTCGGCCAGCTCCCGCCGGTACATGGACTGGTAATCATGGGCTACGACATTCCGGATGACCGGGTGTTCGGGATTCCCTGTTTGGATGATCACCCGGCCCTGACGGTTCTTTCTCCCTGAACGGCCGCTCACCTGGGCCATCAGCTGAAAACTCCGCTCGGCCGAACGAAAATCGGGGTAGCTCAGCATGTTATCGGCATTGAGAATGCCGACGAGGCTGACATGGTCGAAGTCGAGCCCCTTGGTGACCATCTGGGTCCCTACCAGCACATCGATCTTGCCCGATTCGAAATCGCCGATGATCTGCTGATGCGAGTGTTTGGTGCGCGTCGTGTCGAGGTCCATCCGGGCGATGCGTGCATCAGGAAACAAGATTCCCAGTTCCTCCTCCACCTTCTCGGTCCCGAAACCCATCATGCGGATCCTTGGGAATTGGCATTCCGGACAGGCTGTGGGAACCGGCATCACATAGCCGCAGTAGTGGCAACGCAACTGATTGAATTTCTTATGATAAACCAGCGTCACATCACAGTTTTTACACGACGGCATCCAGTCACAGGTCTCGCACTCGAGGCGCAGCGAAAATCCCCGGCGGTTCTGGAACAGGATCACCTGCTCGCCGGCGGCCAGCGCCTCCTCGGCCAGGCTGAGAAGCTCGGGGGAGAAATGGCTCTTCATCAGCCCCTGGCGATGTCTTTCACGTGTATTTACGATGTTAACCTGTGGCAGCTCAAGGTTCCCGTAACGCTCCTTCAACTCTACCAGTCCGTATTTCCCGTTAAGGGCATTCGAATAACTTTCGATCGACGGCGTGGCGGATCCCAGCAGGGTTTTAGCGCCATGCAGCCGGGCCAGGTAAATGGCAGCATCACGGCCGCTGTACCGGGGCGCCGGGTCGATCTGTTTGAAGGACGGATCGTGCTCCTCGTCGACCACCACAAGCCCCAGGTTGGAGAAAGGAAGGAAGATGGCGGAGCGCGCTCCCAGTATAATGTTGTAACGGGGTGCATCACCGCTGGTTGCGTGACCGGTGCCCAGCACGGCATGCCAGATCTCGGCCCGTTCGTGCATGTTGAACCTCGAATGGTACACGCCAACCCGGTCGCCGAAGTATTTCCTCAACCGGTTGATCACCTGCGCCGTCAGCGCAATCTCCGGCAGGAGGAACAACACCTGCTTCCCCTGGTCGATCATCTCGCGGATCAGCTTGATGTAGAGTTCGGTCTTCCCGCTGGAGGTGACCCCATGAAGCAGCACCACTTCGTGCTTCCCGAATGCCTCACTGAGCTGATCATAGGCCACCGACTGTGCCGGTGAGAACCCGATGGTGTCGGTGTCCACCCTTTCACCCGGCACATCGAGGCGGCTGACCAGTTTCTGGTACATCTCGAAGATCCCTTTCTCCACCAGGCTGTCGAGTTGTGCCACCGAAGCGCCCGACTCCCGGAGAAGCTCCTTTCGGGAAATTTCCTTCAGAGCACCGAAACCGAATCCCGATATCCGGATGAAGGTCATCAGCAGGTCGAGTTGTTTCCGGGCCCGTTTCTCGAGGTGGTCGAACACTTCTCGTAACGCTTCTCCCTCTTCGGCATATGCCGGAGTGAGCCTGATAAAAGCCTCCCGGCGGGGTTTGTACGGATCATTCAACTCCTCCTCGGGTAGAATGTAACCTTTCTCGATCAGGGTCTTGATCACCGGGATCGATTTCTGCTGGTCGAGGATCTTTGAAACCTCCGAAACGGCAATGCTTTTCCGGTGATGGAGAGCTTCCACCAGGAGTTCTTCCTTCTCGCTGAGGGCAGGAAGTTCGGCGGGAGGTGCAGGGTTAAGCGCGACCCGCGATTCACTGGCGAGCTTGAACGACGATGGCAGGGCCGCATTCATTACCTCTCCGGGATAGCAGAGGTAATACGATGCCATCCAATCCCACAGGATCCGCTGAACGCCGGTGACGATAGGCAGTTCATCAAGGATGGAAAGGATCTCTTTGGGCCCGCCCAGCTTCGGCGGTTCGCCATGTACCCGGGTGACCAGCGCGGTGTAGATCTTCCGGGCTCCGAACTGAACCACGACACGCACCCCTTCGGTCACCCGTTCGGCCAGTTCATCCGGCACCCGGTAGGTGAAGGCGCCGCCGACCGGAAGGGGCAGCAGCACATCGGCGAAAAGGGGGTGACTTTCCGGCACAAGGCGGGATTATAGGTTTACAGGGCAAGAATGCGCGACATCTCCAGCATTTCCCGGTTGATGTCCTTGTGATGTTTGATGGCCTTTTCGAACGGAGTAAAAGCCACATCCTTGTCAACGATCCCGGCCATCACGCCCCGCTGGCCGGTCAGCAGCCCCCGTACGGCCTGGTAACCCAGGGTGCTGGCCAGTACACGGTCGTAGGCGCTCGGTGAACCACCCCGCTGGATGTGGCCCAGGATCGTAACCCGGACATCCATTTCAGGGATCTTCTCCTTGACCCGCTTCGACACTTCGTAGGCACCCCCCATGTCGTCGCCTTCGGCCACGATCACGATGCCGGAGGTCTTGCTGCGACGCCAGTCATGCTTCAGCAGGCGGGCAATATTGTCGATATACGTGGTGGTCTCGGGGACCAGGATGAACTCCGCCCCGCACGCGATCCCGCTGCGGAGTGCAATAAAGCCGGCGTCGCGGCCCATTACCTCGATGAAAAAGAGCCGTTCGTGCGAATTCGCCGTATCGCGGATCTTGTCGGCCGCATCCACCACGGTATTGATGGCGGTGTCGTACCCGATGGTGGCATCGGTGCCGAAAAGATCGTTGTCGATCGTGCCGGGCAGACCGACGATCGGGAAATCGAATTCATGATCGAAGATGGAAGCCCCGGTAAAGGTTCCGTTCCCCCCGATGGCGACCAGCGCGTCGATTCCATGTTTCCGAAGGTTGTTGTATGCCTGTAACCTTCCGTTGTATTCCCGGAAACGCTCGCTGCGGGCAGTTTTCAGGATGGTCCCTCCCCGCTGGATGATATTCGATACCGAATTGCTGAACATCTGCTCGATCTGGTCGTCGATCAGACCTTCATAGCCGCGGCTGATGCCGTAAACATCCAGGCCGCTGAAGATAGCTGTGCGAACCACCGCGCGGATGGCGGCATTCATTCCCGGAGAATCGCCACCGGAAGTCAGAACGCCTATTTTGCTGATTTTTGGCATACAATGTATTTACGATTTACGATTTACGACCGACTCCCCTTTTTCCCTTCAAAGAGATCGAATTTAAGGAACCGGCATTCCAGCGGGCCATTCATCACCGGTATTCTCCGCGAGGGCCGCAGACCGATAAACTTAATCGACTCCAGATCGGAAGAGATCAGCCAGGCGGTGTACCCGGCATATTTCTGTTTCAGGACATCCCCGATCATCTTGTAAAAAGCCAGCGAATCGTCGATCGGGAGCCTTTCATCATAGGGGGGATTCGACACAATAAAACCCCTTTCGAAAGGAGGCTGGGTGTCTTCGAACGATCTGTTCTCCAGTACGATATCTTTCTCGAGCCCGGTATGCAGCACGTTCTCGCCGGCGGAGGCCAGGGCTTTTGCCGACCGGTCGGAACCATGAATCCGGAGATTCCTCGAACTGATCCCGGCGTCGGTCTCCTGTTTCACCTGCCGCCAGAGGGCATCGTCGAAATCACGCCATTTCATGAATCCGTATCCTTCGCGAAAATATCCGGCGGGGATTTGCTTTCCCGACAGGGCTGCCTCGATCAGCAGGGTGCCCGAACCGCACATGGGATCATACAGCGGGATAGAGGGTTCCCATCCGCACAACCGCAACAA
>DAONFN010000115.1:0-8502 GCA_035403625.1 Bacteroidales bacterium | reverse complement strand
CCCATTCGCGGCCGGTGAATTGCCACCAGTCGTCATCGGCATGTAGTCTGGGCCAGGTATCCCAGGGATAATTAAACACTTCGGAACCCCCGTGAAAATTGGCCGACATGTTGAAGTGGTTGGCGTCCGCATAATCCATCCAAGCGACCGTCTCGGGCTGCCAGGCCTGGCCGTCGGGATGGGGCCCCATTTTGGGATCGGGGAAGTTGCGGTTGAGATCGATGCTGTTGGCATTGTACCGGACCGACCCGGAAACGGAACTGTTCCCGCCGTGGTAGGTTCCGTCGGGGTTGGCCAATGGGTTGATGCATATCTCGGTAGTGTTTACCAGTTCGGTGATTGCAGGGTCGGTACCGTAACCCGACAGCAGGTAATCGATCAGGTGCATCATCAGGATATAACCGGTCGTTTCATCCCCGTGAATACTGGATGTATAGAGGAACTGAGGTTCGGCTTCCTCCTGGCCGATGTTGGCGCTGATCTTAACTACCAGGATGAGCCGGCCCTGGATCGTGACTCCGACGGTATCAAGGCGGCAGATGGCAGGATAATCAGCAGCAAATGCATGCATATAACTGAAATAATCCTCGTAGGTCGGGTAAAAGTTCCAGACAGTCCGGGTACCGGCACCGGTCCCTGACGGGGAGCCCGGCGACGACATTGTGATGTTCCTGGCCGGGTGCGGCAGGATGGTATAAGCATAATTACGCTTAAGAAAAGTTTTGAATTGCTGACGGTTGGCATAGGCATGTACCCACTCGCCTTCCACCTTGTCGATGGAAATGATCCGCGTGAGGGAATGAATTTCATCCGCATCCTGAATCCGGAAAAGGAAATACACTTCACCGTCAACCCTCAGGAGGCTGTCGGATCGCAAATCCGGTTCAACCTGGGCCTGCATAGGCATTGCCAGCCATGTCAGAAGAACAGCGTGCAGGAAAAGAATTACGTTTCTCATGAGTTATCCGAGTTTTTGGACCAGGTCCCGGATTCGGTGGTAAACATCGGTGTTCACCGGAACCAGCGGAAGGCGGAGGTAGTTGAGGCAGAGTTGACGGATCTCCAGGGCAGCTTTGATCCCGGAGGGGCTTCCATCAGCAAAAAGTGCATTGGTAAAATCGATCAGGTGGTAATGCAGGTTGCGGGCAGCCGGGAAATTGCCGTTCAAGGCCTCTCTGACCATAGCTGAAACATCTCCCGGATATGCATTGGCCGTCACCGAGATGACCCCGTCGGCACCGGAAGCGATCAGCGGAAGAGTGATACCGTCGTCGCCGGAGATCACCAGGAAATCCTTTGGTTTGTCGCGGATGATGCGGAAAATCTGGTCAAAGTTGGCGGAAGCCTCCTTGATCCCGACGATATTCTGGCAATCCCTGGCCAGTCGCAGGGTAGTTTCGGCAGCGATGTTACTTCCGGTCCGGCCCGGCACAGTGTACAGGATCACCGGTACCGGACTGGCTTCGGCAATCGTTTTATAATGCTGGTAGATTCCTTCCTGCTGGGGTTTCGAATAATACGGGGAGACCGACAAGATCGCATCGACTCCCTTGAAGGGGGTGCCGTGAATGGCCAGCACCACATCAGAGGTGCAGTTCCCCCCTATCCCGACCACCAGCGGCACCCTTTTGTTGATGGATTGAACGGCAAATTCCACCAGGGCTTTTTTCTCAGGTTTCGAAACGGTGGGCGATTCACCGGTGGTTCCCAGGAGAACGATATAATTTACTCCACCCGTGATTACATGATCGACGAGCCTTTGAAAAGCATCAAAGTCGATCGCCCCCGATTTTTTAAACGGGGTCACAATGGCAACCCCGGTACCCTTGAATTTGTTAACTCCTTTTCGCATGGGTCTTGATGACGGTAAGATAATGCTGAACCTGCTTCATGTACTCTTCCTGGGTCATTGACGGCTTTGTATCGATCATCAGATCATAATACTGCGTATTATCTTCCGAGAATTTACCCACCCTGCAGAGAGCCCGGGACAAACCGGAAATGTACTTAAGGGGAAAAGTATCCTGCATGCTCAGATCGATCAGCAGGTCAAACTCCTTCTCGATGAAATCTTTAACCTGGGAATGGATAGGCTTATAAAACCATGTAAGATCCCTTTTGGAGAAGAAGTCGAAGGAAAGTTTGGGTAAAAAACGCTGCAGCAGGTTCCGGTTTTTTACGAAACCGAGCGCTTTCACCTCCTTATGGTCGTTTTGCAGCCGGGAAACGAACTCTGAAACCCTTTCATAGTCAGGCATATCGTCCAGTGTATACAGGATTCCGATGCGCCTCGCATCGTCCAGGTTGGTCATCTGGCTGCGTCGCTCCGACCTGGTGGTTTCCCTCCTGTAATAATACTGTCCGATCCTGATTCTCAATTTACCAAACATAATTTTCAGTTATCGGTTCATTCAGACTGAATGGCAAAGGTACTCATTCCTGAGCAACCTTACAACATGCCATGCGGAACCTAAACGGCAACTTTGTCGGTAAAGTATCCGGTAAAATGTTAAGAAAGGCTAAATTTGCCGCAAATTCCTCCGGATGAAGATCACCTTTCTTGGTACGGGAACCTCGCAGGGAGTGCCTGTAATTGCTTGTGAATGTGATGTTTGCACATCTGACGATCCGCGCGACAAACGGCTCCGTTCCTCAATCCTGGTGGAAAAAGAGGGCTGGCGGGTTGTGATTGACTGCGGCCCCGATTTCCGGCAACAGATGCTTCGTGAAAAGGTACGATCGATCGACGCCATCCTGGTCACCCACGGTCACAAGGACCATCTTGGGGGACTCGACGATGTGCGGGCATTCAATTATATCAACCAGAGCCCCGCTCATGTGTATGCCACCACGCAGGTTCAGAAAGCCATTAAAACGGAATTTGCCTACGCTTTCTCAGGAAACCGCTACCCCGGGGTTCCGGAGATCCTGCTTCACCGGTTCACCAACAAGCCCTTTACGGTCAGGGGAGAAACGGTTATACCTATCCGGGCGGTGCATTATAAAAACATCCAGTATGTTTTCGGCTTCCGGATTGATGACTTCACCTATATTACGGATGCCGTGCGTATTACGGAACCGGAGAAGGAGAAGATCCGCGGCTCAAAGGTTATTGTGCTGAACGCCCTGAGAAAGAAGAAGCACTATTCTCATTTCAATCTTGATGCCGCACTGGCACTGATGGCAGAACTTAAGCCTGAACTCGGGTTGCTGACGCACATAAGCCACCAGATGGGAAAGCACGCAGAAGTCACCGACGAATTGCCAGCAGGGGTTCGTTTGGCATACGACGGGCTCAGTTTGTCTTTTTAACGTACTTGAGGGTGAGCAGGTTCATCGGGTTGCTGCCGAGCCCGGTGATATTCTTGTGTACAAATCGTAACACCTGGTCGTAGTACAGGACTATCACCGGGGACTCTTCCATGAGGATCTTCTCCATCTCACGGTAGTATACGAACCGGGCAGAATCACCGGCAGCCTTCATGGCCAGGTCGTACAGGTGGTCAAACCGCGGGTTCGAAAAATGGGTGTAATTAGGTCCTTTCGGGCAAAAGTTCCGGGCCAGAAACAACGAAAGGTAATTTTCACCATCGGGGTAGTCGGCAATCCAGGAGGCCCTGAAAAACGGAAGTTGTGCCGCCGCCTTCATCTCCTTCATCGCTGCCGCAGGGCTCACATCAATCCGCAGGTCGATCCCGACCGCTGCCGCCTGGTGCTGGATATATTTACAGATATCGAGGTAGTCGGGGGTGGAAGTGAGCGTGATCGGCGGCAGTCCCCTGCCTCCCGGGAACCCGGCTTCCGCCAGCAGGATCCTGGCCTTACCCGGATCGTAATCATAGTAAATCAGGGTAGAATCGTACGATGGCAGGCCTTTGGGAATGATCCCCTGTAGTCCTGGAATACCGATGTTGTTGCGGAGATAGCGGATCATTTTACGGCGGTCGAAGGAGAGGTTGACCGCCTGCCGGACAGCTTTGGAAGAGGTCACGGACTTCCCGCCGGGGGCTGAGGTGTCCATCATAAAGCCCAGGTATTCGGTATTCAGGTAAGGCTGGGTGATCAGCCTGAGCTTTCCCGTGTACCGGGGACTCAGTTGCCCTGCCCTTGTCAGGAGTTCATCCTTATAGGCGGGATCGAGGCCCGACATCATATCCAGTCGGCCCTTGACAAACTCGAGGAAGGCTGACTGGCGGTCGGGGACGAAGCTGATGGCGACCGCGTCGAGGTAGGGCAGCCGGCTGCCCTGGTCGTACTCAAAATATCGTTTGTTCTTCAACAGAACCAGTTTGACCCCTTCCTGCCAGAGCCGGAAAGCAAAAGGCCCGGTCCCGACCGGGTGCCGCCCAAAGTCGGCGCCGAATGCCCGGACAACCTCATGGGGTACCACCGAGCAATACTGCATGCTGAGCAGGCAAAGGAAGGGCGGAAAGGGGTGCCGGAGCCGGACTACGAGGGTCGAATCGTCCGGTGCCAGAAAGGCGCCGCCGGAGCCGGAGGTGTCGACGTCATTGAAAATCCAGGCACCCGGAGAGGCCACGGCCGGATCGATGATCCTGCCGAAGGAATAGACAAAATCGCCGGCGACCACCCGCCTGCCCCTGCCTCCCGGGAAGACAGGATCGTCATGAAAAAACACATCATTCCTGAGCCTGAACTGGTAGGAACGTCCTGAGTCGAGTACCATCCACGAGCGGGCGATACAAGGCCTTGCGATCATCCGGTCGTCTAGCTGAACGAGCCCGTTAAAGATCTGGTTGACTGCCCAGATGACGGTCTGGTCGCGGGCAAAAGCAGGATCGAGGGTGGAGATGTTGGCGGCTTCGTTGTACCGGAACACCGTCAGCCCCGATGGCGGCCCGCCTGAACGGCAGGAAACCAGTGTGCTAAGCAGGAATAACGCAAGCAGGCGGGCTACAGTCTTCACATCAGCAAAAGTATCTGTTTTTCCATGAAACGCCCTCTTTTCCCCAGCCGAAAAAAATATACCTTTGTGAACGAACTAACACCCACCTTATTCCATGAAACGTCAGATCACAACTATTCTGCTCCTTATCCTCGCCGTTACCCTGGTCCACGCGCAAACCCGCCCCACCATCAAGGGATCTGCCCTCTGTTCGGCCCGGAAATCGGCAGCCACTCAGTTTGTCAGCAAATGCACCACGGAAGATTCTTCCCCCGCCCACTCCTTCGATGCCATCAAGTACACGCTCGATCTAGACTTGTACAACTGCTACGTTTCACCCTATCCAAACAGTTTCAGCGGGTCGGTGGTACTCACCTTCCAGGCGGTCAACGCCCTGGACCGGATCAAACTGAATGCGAAGAACTATTCCATCGTGATCGATTCGGTCAGGATGGCTGCCGACTCGTTTTTCCATGCCGCCGATACCCTGACCCTCCTGCTCGACCGGACGTATTCGCCGGGTGAGACAGCGGATGCCAAAGTCTATTACCATCATAAGAATGTGATTGACAATGCCTTTTATGCAAGCGGCGGATTTGTGTTCACCGATTGCGAACCGGAAGGTGCACGGTGCTGGTTCCCTTGCTGGGACAAACCCTCCGACAAAGCGCTGCTCGACCTTACCGCCCGAGTCAAATCGACGGTTAAGCTGGGATCAAACGGCAGGCTCGCCGATTCTACCCTGAACGGAGACGTGCTCACCTACCACTGGGTGTCGGACCAGAATGTGGCCACCTACCTGATGGTCATGACCTCCAGAGTGAACTACCAGCTCAATATTGGTTACTGGCATAAACTCAGTAACCCGTCCGACAGTATTCCTTTAAGGTATTACTTCAATCCGGGTGAAGATCCCTCTCCCGTTATTTCGATCATGCCCGAACTGACCGATTGGTATTCTCAAAATTATTTTGAACATCCCTTTGCCAAAAACGGATTTGCTGCGCTCAATTCGGAATTCGCATGGGGAGGGATGGAAAACCAGACCCTCACCAGCATTTGTCCCGGCTGCTGGTACGAAAGCCTTGCCGCCCATGAATTTGCCCACCAGTGGTTCGGCGACATGATTACCTGTGCCACCTGGGCCGATATCTGGCTGAATGAGGGGTTCGCCACTTGGTCGGAAGCCTTCTGGGAGGAAAAGAACGGCGGTTATCCGGCCTATAAAGCCAATATCGACGGAGACGCTGCTTATTTTCTGCAATATAATGCAGGTTGGGCTCTTTCGAATCCTGCCTGGGCAACGGCAACGCCATCGGTTAATGTGCTGTTTGACTACAGCATCACCTATATGAAAGGTGCATGCGTTCTTCACCAACTCCGATATGTTTTGGGCGATTCGCTCTTCTTCGAGGTCCTTCACCAGTATTGCGCCGATCCTGCTTTCAGGTTCCAGTCGGCTACCATTGCCGATTTCAATGCCAAGGTCAACCAGGTGACCGGCGGCGACTACGATTGGTTCTTCCAGAACTGGATCTACCAGCCGAACTACCCGGTTTATCAGAACAAGTACGAATTTTTCGATCTCGGGGCCGGCCAGTGGAAGGTGGATTTCGTAGTTGACCAGGTGCAATCCAATCCGTCCTTCTTCCAGATCCCGGTAGAGATCCGGATCACCTTCAGCGATGCCAGCGACACCACGATCAGGGTGATGAACACATACGACAACCAGCTGTTTTCCTGGACTTTCTCCAAAACGCCTGTTTCCGTATCCTTTGACCCCGACAACCAGATCGTGCTGAAATCAGCATCCACCGTTGTGGGACTTGATCAGCTTCCTGAAGTATCCAGGGAAGTCATCCTCTATGCACCGTCACCCAACCCGTCGGGCGATCTGACTGCCATCCGTTACGAACTTCCGGCTGCCGTTCCCGTATTGCTGGAAATCACCGACCTCCCCGGCAAAGTGGTCAGGAAACTGACCGACACCTTCCAGTCTGCAGGAATTCACAGAATGACCTTCGATTGCAGCGGGATCGTGCCGGGAACTTATCTGGTCAGATTCACGGCCGGAAATGTCACCCAGGTAAAGAAACTGATCATTGCCCGATAACCTATGAAAACGATCCGGAATGCCTGGATCGGGCTGTTGCTTGCGTTGCCGCTGCTGGCCCATCCCGCCGATACGACCCATTATTACACCCGGCACAGCTACGATGTGTTGAAGTACCGGCTGTCCATCGATCTTTACAAGTGTTTTAAAACTCCTTTCCCGAGGACCTACAATGCCTACCAGGTCGTGACTTTCCGCGTCGACTCTGTTTTGGATACGATCCGGCTGAATGCAAACACCGCCTCACTTTCCATCGACTCTGTCAATTTGGCAGGTACGGGGATGGTCCACCAGTCGAATATCCTGGCCGTCGGCCTCGACCGCACCTATCAACCAGGTGAAACTGCTGAGGTGGGTATCTGGTATCACCATAAAACCTTCATCGACGCCGGGTTTTATGTGTCCGGAGGGTTCGTCTTCACCGATTCCCCGCCGGAAGGGGCACGGAAGTGGATGCCCTGCTGGGACCGTCCGTCGGACAAGGCTACCTGGGAAGTGTACGCACGGGTTCCGCTTCAGGCCCGGCTCGGCTCTGCCGGAACGCTGGCCGATTCGGTCATCTCCGGCGATACCCTCACCTACCACTGGGTCAGCAACATCCCCCTATCCACCTATCTGATCACGCTCTCAGGGTGTATCAACTTTCAGGTGCATACGCAGTACTGGCACAAGACCGCCAACCCGGCCGACAGTGTGCCGGTCCGGCTCTACTATAAAAGCGAGGAAGACCTTTCGGTCGCCAACAGTGTGATTGGTCCCATCACCACGTTTTATTCCGGTTTGTTCGGCGACTATCCCTTCGAAAAGATAGGATTCGCGACTCTCAACGGGTCATTCCCGTGGGGAGGCATGGAGAACCAGACGATGGTGAACCTGATGCCCGGGGGATTCGGCGATGCCGATCTCATCGCCCATGAACACTCCCACCAGTGGTTCGGCGATCTGATCACCTGCGGAACCTGGGCCGATGTGTGGCTGAACGAAGGATTCGCCACGTATTGCCAGAATCTCTGGGTGGAGCATTCTTCGGGAATTCCTGCCTTCATGAGCAGTATGAATTCTTTAGCCGCTTATTATCTTGCCCACAACCCGGGATGGCCGCTCTACCATCCTTCCTGGGCGATCAACACTCCTGGAGGAACTACCCTGTACAATACGGCCATCACTTACAACAAAGGAGCCTGTGTGCTTCACATGCTGAGAAACGTGCTGGGTGATTCCCTCTTTTTCAAAGCAATGCACGCTTATGCCACCGATCCTGGCCTGGTGTTCGGAAACGCGTATACAGAAGACTTCATCAGGGTCACTTCTGCTGCAACAGGCATGGACCTGGGATGGTTTTTCAACGAATGGGTTTATTCGCCCAACCACCCGGTTTACGAAAATACATTTGAGATCGACAGCCTCGGCGACGGATTATGGAAGATCTCACTGATCATGAACCAGACCCAGGCAAACCCTTCCTTCTTTAAAATGCCGGCTG
>DAONFN010000114.1:5761-8508 GCA_035403625.1 Bacteroidales bacterium | reverse complement strand
AAAGTGTTGCGGTAATAATTTACGTAATAATTAAAGTTGTTTGGATAGGCAAAAAAATCATTGTTCCGGCAAAACACGTAAGATGCATTGACCGAATTTCTGGGGAGAAACGCATCACCGGGATTCCGGACCTCGAAAACCTCACCGGATTCATATTTCAGCGCCCGCCCCGTTTTATACCGCAGGTTGGAGTTGGTGTTCCGGTCGCCCAGGATTTTGACCGCATTATCAACCCGGATGGAACCGTGATCGGTGGTGATCACCACATTGACATCCTTTTCCGCCAGGAATTTCATGATCTCCAGCAGCGGGGAGTGCTGAAACCAGCTCACGGTGAGGGAACGATAGGCCTTTTCATCGTCGGCCAGCTCCCGGATGATCTCCATTTCAGTGCGGGCATGCGAGAGCATATCGACGAAGTTGTAAACGATGAAGTTGAGGCGGTTGACCATGAGGTTGGGCATCAGTTCAACCAGCTTTTTCCCGTAAGTCTGGTTCAGTACCTTATAATAGGAGTACTTCACATCGCGGCCGTAACGTTTCAAGTGTTCGCCCAGCAGTTCGTTTTCGTAATTGTTTTTCGGGCCTTCTTCGTCCTCGTTGACCCACAGTTTCGGGTATTTCTTTTCGATTTCGGTAGGCAGGAGGCCGGCAAACAGAGCGTTGCGGGCATATTGCGTCACGGAAGGAACAATGCTGTAGTAGATCTCCTCCTTTTCAACACGGAAGTAGTCCTCGAGGATCGGCTGAAGCATTTTCCACTGATCGAAGCGGAGATTGTCGATCAGGATCACGAACAACGGCCGGTTATCGTTCATGAGAGGAAAAACCTTCTCTTTAACCACGGTATGTGACAGAACCGGGCGCTCTTTCGATTTACCGTTGATCCAGTCGAGGTAATTCCTCTCCACGTACTTGCAAAACACCTGGTTGGCTTCGTCCTTCTGCATTTTCAGCACCTGGTTCATCCCGTCATCCATCAATTGACCCAATTTGAGCTCCCAATGTGTGATCTTGCGGTAGATTTCAGTCCATTCTTCGAAGTTCAGGCGGTTGCTGATCTCCATACCGATGCTGCGAAACTCCTGCTGATACTGGTGAGTGGTCTTTTCGCTGACCAGTTTCTTGTTTTCCAGGTTTTTTTTCAGGCAAAGAAGGATCTGGTTGGGTTTAACCGGTTTAATGAGATAATCGGCAATGCTCGATCCGATTGCCTCCTCCATGATACTTTCCTCTTCGCTTTTGGTGATCATCACCACGGGCAGGGATGGAAGCACGGCCTTGATCTGCAGCAGGGTCTCAATCCCGGAAAGGCCGGGCATCTGTTCATCAAGAAATACAATGTCGAATGTATTTTTCCGGATCATCTCGATGGCTTCATGCCCGTTGTTCACGGTCGACACCTCATATCCTTTTTCTTTCAGGAATAATATGTGGGGCTTCAGCAGGTCCACTTCATCATCCACCCATAAAATCGCTTCTTTATCCATGTATTATCGAATCAGTGACTAAAGTTTGTATTACTATATAGAATCTTAACGGCTTTGCGAAGCAAAACTGTTTTAGATTCAATGAAACTGAGCGATCAGGTGTGCAAATTCTTGCCAAACTGATCAGCCGAAGTATAAATGCCGTAAATTTGTTTTTATTGCATGCCTCCGGCGGTTTTATGAATCTTTAACAAAAATAGGCGATTTTGCACTCCACGAACAAGCTGAAGATCATCAACGATCCGGTTTACGGGCTGATCACCATCCCCGACGCACTGGTCTTCGATGTCATTGAACATCCCTATTTCCAACGCCTGCGCAGAATCCTGCAGCTTGGGCTGACCCATTACACCTACCCCTCAGCCCAACACACCAGGTTCCAACATGCGCTGGGTGCCATGTACCTGATGGGACAGGCCATCCAGGTCCTTCGCTCGAAGGGCATCTCCATCGATGCCGAAGAGGCGCGGGGGCTCAACCTGGCCATCCTGCTGCACGACATTGGCCATGGCCCTTTCTCACACACACTCGAACAGGCGATCGTGCGCGACCTCAGCCATGAAGAACTATCGCGGCTTTTCATCGCCAGGCTCAACAATCATTTCGGCGGAGCGCTTGATCTGGCTTATGCCATCTTTACCAATACCTACCCGAAAAAGTTCATGCACCAGCTAGTTTCCAGCCAGCTCGACATGGACCGGCTCGATTACCTGGCCCGCGACAGCTTTTTTACCGGTGTCGCTGAAGGCGTCATCTCCTACGACCGCATCATTAAAATGCTCACGGTTCACGGCGATGAATTGGTCGTCGAGGACAAAGGGATCTATTCCATCGAGAAGTTCCTGATCTCGCGACGACTCATGTACTGGCAGGTGTACCTGCACAAGACCGTGATCGCCGCCGACCAGCTCCTGATCAATGTCCTGAGCAGGGCCAAACGCCTGAGCGAGGAAGGTCACGTGTTGCCTGCTACTCATGCCTTCCGTGCCTTCCTGTGCGCCAATCCAACCTGGTTCGACTTCGAGAATGATCCCGGGTGGCTCGATCTTTTCTCTCAGCTCGACGATTTCGACATTTTTTCCGCCCTGAAATCCTGGATGGATTACCCCGACCGGATTCTTTCCGACTTGTCAGGGAGACTCGTGAACCGCCGGTTGTTCCGTGTCGAGATGCAGACAACCCCGTTCGATCCGGTTTACGTTGAACGGATCCGGAAGGATACGGCTGCCCAGTATGACCTTTCGCCGGAAGAAACCG
>DAONFN010000114.1:0-5661 GCA_035403625.1 Bacteroidales bacterium | reverse complement strand
GAACGGATCCGGAAGGATACGGCTGCCCAGTATGACCTTTCGCCGGAAGAAACCGGGTATTACTTTACCTGCGGGAAGGTCGAAAACAAGGCCTATAATCCCCGTCATGAAAGGATCATGATCAAAGGGCGGTTCAATGAACTAACCGACATTTCGGAAGCATCTGAACAACTGAACAATGCCGAGATGCCTACTACTGTCAGCAAATATCTGCTTTGCTACCCAAAAGAGATCCGATAAAATTGCCATCCCCGGATAGGAAAAAAATGGTAACTTGCGGGCCGTTTTCAACCGGATTCATACAACCGTAAGTCAATGGAATACACAGCGGCAGAGATTGCTGAATTGCTTCAAGGCACCGTGGAAGGGAATCCCGGCGAGCTGATATCCGGTCTCTCGAAAATCGATCAGGGTGAGCCGGGGACGATCACTTTTCTCGCCAATCCGAAGTACACCCATTTTATTTACACGACCGGAGCCTCGGTCATTCTTGTAAACCCCGACTTCGTCCCATCCCAACCTCTGCGGGGCACCCTCATCCGGGTTCCGGATGCTTATGCCGCCTTTGCCGACCTCCTGGAGAAGTTCAGAAAGTCGATCGCGCCAACTACAGGGATCTCTACGCATGCGGTGATCGATCCCACCGCCCGCCTGGGTGAAAACGCAGCCATCGGAAGCTTCTGTGTGGTAGGACAAAATGCCGTGATCGGTAAAAACACCGTCCTGCATCCCCAGGTTTTTATCGGTAATGATGTGATCGTGGGAGACGATACAGTAGTGTATCCCGGTGTAAAGATCTACCATGACTGCCGTGTGGGAGCCCATTGCGTCCTTCATTCCGGCGTAGTGGTAGGGTCCGATGGTTTCGGATTCGTTCCGGTTGCCGGAGAAAATTTTCAGAAGGTTCCCCAGTTGGGCAATGTCGTGATCGAGGATCATGTAGAGATCGGGTCCAATTCCACCATCGACCGGGCCACCCTCGGCTCTACCGTGATCAGGAAAGGGGTCAAACTCGACAACCTGATCCAGATCGCTCATAATGTGGAGATAGGCGAAAACACTGTGATCGCGGCACAAACAGGGATCAGCGGCTCGACCCGTATCGGCAAAAACTGCATGATCGGAGGGCAGGTGGGAATTGTCGGCCACATCACCATTGCCGATGAAGTGAAGATCGGCGCCGGATCGGGAGTGGAAGCCAGTGTCACCGTTCCCGGAATAACCATGCTAGGAGCTCCTGCCATCGAAATCAGCAAGGCGAGAAGAAATTTCATCCACTGGCGCAACCTGGACGAAATCGTTAAAAAAATCTATGTCATTGAAAAAAAAGTGAACCCATCGCATGAGTGAAAAACAAAGGACAATAAAAAACCCGGTGAGCATCTCCGGTATCGGGCTGCATACCGGCAACGAAGTGACGATCACCTTTAAACCTGCGCCTGAAAATTACGGCTACAAGTTCCGCAGAACGGACCTCACCGCAGAAATTCTGGTGGATGCCGATGTCGACCATGTCGTCGATACCTCCCGCGGCACCAGCATTGAGCAGGACGGAGTCCGCATCGATACGATCGAACATGTTCTCGCCGCCCTGGCCGGACTGCAGATCGACAATTGCAGCATCGAACTCAACAAGTCGGAAACGCCCATTCTCGACGGAAGCTCCCGGCTCTACGTTGAAGCGCTGCTTTCAGCCGGCATCGTCGAGCAGAAGGAATTGCGCCAGTACCACGAAATCTCCTCCAACATCACGTATCTGAACGAAGAGAAGAAGGTGGAACTGATTGTCATCCCTTCAAAAGATTTCCGCGTTTCGGTCATGATCGATTTCGAGTCGAAAGTGTTGCAGTCGCAGAACGCCACCCTGCAAAGCCTCTCCCAGTTCGAACATGATTTTGCCTCCTGCCGGACCTTTGTTTTCCTTCATGAGCTGGAGTACCTGGTCAACAACAACCTCATCAAGGGAGGCGACCTGAGCAATGCGATCGTATTCGTTGACCGGGATATGTCGCGGGCCGAACTCGATCACCTGGCCCATCTGTTCAACAAGCCCCGCATCGAAGTACAGAGTGAGGGAATCCTCAACAACCTCGATCTTCAGTTCCCCAACGAACCAGCACGCCACAAATTGCTCGACCTGATCGGCGACCTGGCGCTGGTTGGCATGCCAATCAAAGGACATGTGATTGCCACACGCCCCGGTCATTATTCCAACGTGCAGTTTGCCAAGCTGATCAAGAAACAGTTGCGAAAAGAGAGACAAACCGGACAGGTCCCGAAATTCGACACGACCAAGCCCCCGATCTTTGACGTAAACCAGATCAAGAATCTTCTGCCCCACCGCCCTCCGTTCCTATTCATCGAGAAGGTGATCGAGATGGGAACCGATCACATCGTGGGGGTTAAAAACGTCACGATCAACGAGTCGTTTTTCGTCGGCCATTTTCCTGAAGAGCCCGTCATGCCGGGAGTCCTGCTGATCGAAGCACTGGCTCAAAGCGGCGGTATCCTGGCCGCCAGCACCCTGGACGATCCCCAGAATTACCGTACCCTGTTCGTCAAGATCGAAAATGTGAAATTCAGACATAAAGTGGTGCCTGGCGATACACTGGTCTTCTTCTGCCAGTTGAGCGGGCCGATGCGCCGCGGGCTGATCATCATGAAAGGGGCTGCCTACGTAGGCGATAAGGTGGTCATGGAAGCCGAGATGATAGCGCAATTGCAACGCAAATAGCCAAACGCATGAACCAACCGTTAGCGTACGTAAATCCCCAGGCCAAAGTGGCCTCCAACGTGGTGATCGAGCCGTTCGTGTCGATCGACCGCAATGTCATCATCGAGGAAGGCACCTGGATTGGCTCCAATGCAGTCATTATGGAAGGTGCCAGGATCGGGAAAAATTGCAAGATTTTCCCGGGAGCCGTGATTTCGGCCATCCCGCAGGACCTTAAATTCGCCGGAGAAGAAACCATCGTCAAGATCGGCAACAACGTTACCATCCGCGAATTCGTCACAGTAAACCGGGGCACGAAAGCAAGTTATGAGACGGTTGTCGGCGATAACACGCTGCTGATGGCCTATGCCCATGTGGCCCACGATTGCGTCATCGGAAATAATGTGATCATGGCCAATGCGGTTACCCTGGGCGGCCATGTGGTGGTTGACGACTACGCCATCATCGGCGGCCAGGTGGGGATTCATCAATTCTGCCATATCGGCTCACATGTCATCATCGCCGGCGGAGCTGCCGTTTTCAAGGATATTCCGCCCTATACCAAAGCTGCCCGGGAACCCATCTCCTATGTCGGGGTAAACTCGATCGGATTACGGCGCCGCGGATTTTCGCCGGAGGTGATCAACAAGATCCAGGATATTTACCGTATCATCTTTATTAAAGGATACAATGTCACCCAGGCCGTCGAGATCATCGAAGCCAAGGTGGAAGCCACCCCGGAACGCGACGAGATCCTGTCGTTCATCGCAAATTCCAGCCGGGGAATCATGAAAGGCTACTCCAAGATCCGCGAAAAGTGAACGTCCGGCTCGAAGGTGTCGGGAAACGATTCAATACGGAATGGATCTTCCGCGATATTTCCTTTTCCTTTGGCGAAGGCGAAGCGGTCGCGATCCTGGGAAGGAACGGATCGGGAAAGTCCACACTGCTCCAGATCATTGCAGGGAATCTCCATCCCACCTCAGGATCGGTAACGTATGAACTCGGCGGCAAACCGGTTGACACTGCAGCGATCTTCCCTCACGTGGCCCTGGTGGCCCCCTACCTGGAAATTATCGAGGATTTCACCCTACGCGAGATGCTCGATTTCCATTTTGCATTCAAACGGTACCTGCCGGGGCACGACCGCGAAAGCGTGACCGGACTTCTCCGGTTTCCGTCGATGCGACAGAAACAGATCCGCCATTTCTCCTCCGGCATGAAACAGCGTCTGAAACTCGTTCTGGCCATCCTCAGCGATGTGCCGCTGCTGTTGCTAGACGAACCTACGATGAACCTCGACCGGAACGGGATTGAATGGTACCTGGAACTGATCTCCGGATTCCGGCAAAACCGTACGCTTGTCATTTGCTCAAACCTGAAGGAAACCGAATCGGCCTTCGCTGTTAAAGCCCTGGAAATAGAGAATTATAAGCAGAACCCGTAATTCGGGTGGAGAGGGTATTGAACGGGGGCAGATAGCCTTGTTTCAGGGATGTGAGATAAAATAATATTCCTTCCCCTCATGGAAGAGGCGGGCAAATTCGGCGCCCGTAAGAGGATTATTCCCGTTGAGGTACCCGCTTAGGGTGGAGATCTGCATTCCGCACTCTTTTACCAGGAAAGCATACAACTCATCCGGGCCTGCGTTATAAAAATCGGCGGCACCGAGCCCGAATTCAAAGATGATCACCGGTTTCCAGCGCCGGATGGTTTCATGAGTGCCTTGCATGACCCGGAACTCCGCTCCCTCCACATCTATCTTGATCAGCCGGATCTCCAGATCGCGGGGAAGAATATCATCCAGCCGGTCGGTCTGCACCGAAATACGCTCGATATCCGCTTCCATCCCGTCGTACCTGCGTTGCTTGATGCCGCTGTATGCCGGCGCATTCTTCACGAACTGAAAATCGGTGGTCCCTTTTTGGTCGTAAAGCGCAACAGCAATCAATTTCACCTCCGGTATGCCGGCATATTTCGTCTCCAGGTCGTGAAAAAGCCCGGGTACCGGCTCAAACCCAAACATGCGCCCGCCCGGCGCATAACGGATCATCAGGTCGAGGATATCCCCCTTATGGCACCCGATATCGATGCAGTTTGCCCCCGGTTTCAGCGTCATGCGGATGATCTTCCGGGTGTAGGCGTCGTAACGCTGGTTCCGGGTAACCGCGATATGCAAAAAACAGAGGATCCTTTTAAGGATATCTTTCATGGGCGAGCATGCCGGATTTTTCCGGGACGCGGCAAAAATAAGACTTTTAATCCAAGATTTTCACTAATTTTGCAGCCCTTTTAGAAATCAAAATCAATTTCATTTATGGCTACGACAGCAGACATCAGGAACGGCCTGGTCATTGAATTCAACGGGGATCTTTACAGCGTGGTGGAGTTCCAGCATGTAAAACCGGGTAAGGGCCCCGCCTTTATCCGTACCCGGCTCAAGAACCTGAAGCATGGCAGGGTGATCGCCAACACCTTCGATTCGGGTGAAAGGATCGAAATAGCTCGGGTTGAACGCAGGAAATACCAGTACCTGTTCAAGGAAAACACCGACTACCACTTCATGCATATGGAGACATTCGAGCAGATCTACGTTCCTGAATCGCTCATCAATGCCCCGCAGTTCCTCAAGGAGGGTCAGGAAGTCGAAATCCTCTTCCATGCGGATACGGAAACCGCCCTTAACTGCGAATTGCCCCCGTTCGTGATCCTCAAGATCACCTATACCGAACCTGGCTTGAAAGGGAACACAGCCACGAATACCCTGAAAGATGCAACGGTTGAAACCGGCGCCATCGTTAAAGTTCCTCTTTTCATTACAGAAGGAGAGACGATTAAAGTTGATACCCGTTCCGGAGAGTACTCTGAGCGCGTGAAAGTGTAGCCACATGAAATTCCCGGAACCCATTACCCTGGCCGACCTTGCGGCAATGCTGAAGGCAAAGCCG
>DAONFN010000113.1:0-8583 GCA_035403625.1 Bacteroidales bacterium | reverse complement strand
TCCACCAACCCCTGCGGCGAGATCCCGCTGTGCGCATACGACAGTTGCCGGCTCCTGGCCATCAACCTGTATAATTACGTCGATAAACCCTTTACAGCCGAGGCCAGCTTCGACTCCGCCCTGTTCATCACCCATGTGCATCGGGCCCAGCGAATCATGGACGATATCATCGACCTCGAACTGGAGAAGATCGACCGCATCCTGGATAAGATCGATAAGGACCCGGAAGCGGAAGAAATCAAGCACCGTGAACGTACTATGTGGCTGAATGTTAAGAAAAAGGCGATCCAGGGGAGACGCACCGGCTTCGGCATCACCGCCGAAGGCGACATGCTCGCCGCACTGGGTACCCGGTACGGTTCCGACGAAGCCACCGACTTCTCGATCGAGGTCCACAAGATCCTCGCCATCGAAGCCTACCGTTCGTCGGTCACCCTCGCAAAAGAACGCGGTCCCTTCCCCATCTACGACACGGCCCGCGAAAAGAATAACCCCTTCATCCTTCGCCTGAAAGAGGCAGCCCCCGATGTGTATGCCGACATGGAGAAATTCGGCCGGCGCAACATCGCCATGCTTACCATCGCCCCGACCGGCTCGGTGAGCATCCTCACACAGACCACCTCCGGACTGGAGCCAGTGTTTGCGGTGAGTTACAAACGGCGCCGCAAGGTGAACCCCAACGATAAGAATGTGACCATCACTTTCCAGGATGAGGTAGGCGATACATGGGAAGAATACAATGTGTTCCACCACAACTTTGTCACCTGGCTGAAAGTCAATGGATATAACGTGGATGAGGTAGCCAGGATGAACGAAAAGGACCTCAAGGCGGTGATGCGGCAGTCGCCCTTCCACAAAGCTACGGCCAACGATGTTGACTGGGTGGCAAAGGTAAAGATGCAGGGGGCGATCCAAAAGTGGGTGGACCACTCGATCAGCGTCACGGTGAATGTTCCCAACGACACGAAGGAGGAGCTGATCAGCACCATTTATGAAACTGCCTGGCAGGTCGGCTGCAAGGGAATGACGGTTTACCGCGACGGCTCCCGGGCCGGTGTGCTGGTTAACAACGAAAGCAAGGATAAGAAAGGCAAGGAGAAGACCGAGGAGTTCGTCGAAACCAAAGCGCCCCACCGCCCGCTCCGCCTCGAAGCCGAGATCGTCCGGTTCCAGAACGAATATGAGAAGTGGGTCGCCGTGGTGGGAATCCTCAACGGCAGGCCCTACGAGATCTTCACCGGTCTGGCCGAAGATTTCTGGATCCCTGCCTGGGTGCAGAAGGGATGGATCTTTAAAACGCGCCCCGACGGCGTCAACTCGCGCTACGATTTCCAGTTCGAAGACCGGCAGGGATACAAGATCACCATCGAAGGACTGTCACGGTCGTTCAACAAGGAATACTGGAACTACGCCAAGCTGATCTCCGGCATCCTGCGGCATGGTATGCCGCTGCCCTTCGTGGTCAACATCATCTCCAAGCTCCACTTCGAAGTCGATTCGATCAACACCTGGAAGAATGGCGTGGAACGGGCCCTGAAGAAATTCATCCCCGACGGCACCAAAGCGGCCGAACACGCCTGCCCGAAATGCAACGACCAGAACGGCCTGATCTACCAGGAAGGATGCCTCGTATGCAAGAGCTGCGGATACTCGAAGTGCGGCTAAACTTCAGAATTTCTTTTTGTGATAATCGAACGTGGTATTGTCGCGCAGGTACTTGATCTTCTGCGCGATGACCACGAAGGCCTCCATTTTATTTTCCAGGAACCAGCGGATGGCAGCGGGTTTGCCGCGGCAGGCATCGGCGAAGACCACTAAAAAGGGATGCTGGTTTTCGGCCAGCCACCGGTAGGCCTGCATGTTCTCATCCACCGCAGCATCGAAGGCCGCCAGGTGCAGGAATTTGTTCTTGAACAGCCACGCCGTAGCCTCCTCACTTCCCCGTATCGCATGACCCAGCGCGGCCACTTCGGGATATCCGTGACTGAGCAGCCAGTTGGTAACCTCCTGGTTCCCGCTCACCACCTCGCCAAAGGCCAGCCAGATCTTAGCCGGATAATACAGTTTATCCATGGGGGGAGGATGTTTTTACAAAGGTAGGCAGAATTAATACTGAACGATCAGATCCTCATTTTTGCGGACCTGATCAGTCGAAGTATAACAGCCGGGGGACGGTCTTATGGATAGACCTGAACAGCCAGGCCGGCCGCGCGGACTTTCTGCCCGATCGTTTCGAGTTCGGAGGTCGCGATCTTTTCCAGTCCGGGCAGCGGAGTCTCCCGCGCGATCGGGTAGATCATCACCATCTTCGGCCGGATCCGCAGCAGGTGCCCGATCCAGGCATCCACCTCCTGCGGGGTGGTGTTGTCGACCGGGTGGCCGCGGTAGTTTCCCCGCAGGAACATCGTCTGGATCGTGACCCTTCCCTCAAACCGGGCCAGGTCATCCACCAGCTTTTCCATGTGCAGGCCGGATTTCGGATGGTTGATCAGCCGCAGCGTCTCTTCCGTGCCGGCATCCAGCTTCTGGATGTTGTGATCGAGCCGGCAGAGGGCCCTGAACACGCCCGGGACATGCACCATGCTCGCATTCGACAGCACGGTCACGGCTGCCCCCGGAGCCAGCCGGTCGCGGATAGAGAGGGTATCGTTAACGATTTCCGCAAATTGGGGATGAAGGGTCGGTTCGCCGTTGCCGGCATAGGTAAGTGCATCGGGCAGGTAGTCCTCCGCCACCAGTTCCGACAGCCGTTTCTCCAGGAAGGCAGCCACCTCTCCCCTTGCCGGGAGTTCGGCCGGGGAGGCTTGTTGAGGCGGTGTCCACCCGCATTCGCAATAGATGCAGTTGAAGGAGCAGTGCTTGGCATGAAGCGGCAGGAGGTTGATGCCCAGGGAAAGCCCCAGCCGGCGGCTGCGTACCGGGCCGAAAATAATGTCGTGGAAGAGAAACCCTGCCATACGTAAGTGTTTGCCGGCAAAGTTCGGCATTTTTGCGGACCTGATCAGCCGAAGTATAAAAGGAAATATTGGTACATTTACGCGATATTTCAAGGAAAAGTATGATCCCGCTGGATTCCATAAAAGCCCCCGTATCAACGCACCTCGACGCCTTTGAAGGGACCTTCCGGGCTTCGATGAAAAGTTCGGTGCCCCTGCTCGACATCATCACCCGCTATATCCTGAAACGGAAAGGCAAACAGGTCCGTCCGCTGTTCGTCTTCCTCTCTGCCGGCATGTGCGGTGAAATCAACGAAAGTACGCACCGGGCCGCAGCCATGATCGAGATGCTGCACACCGCCACGCTGGTGCACGATGATGTGGTGGATGATTCGAACCTCCGCCGTGGATTTTTCTCCATCAACGCCCTGTGGAAGAATAAAATAGCCGTGCTGGTAGGGGATTATCTCCTGTCGCGGGGACTTCTCCTTGCCCTGGAAAAGGACGAGACGACGCTGCTGAAGATCGTTTCCGGCGCCGTGAAAGAGATGAGCGAGGGAGAACTTCTTCAGATCGAAAAGGCACGGAAACTGGATATCGAAGAGGAGGTCTATTTCGAGATCATCCGGAAGAAGACTGCTTCGCTGATCGCATCCTGCTGTGCCTGCGGGGGGGCCTCCGTCGGACTTCCGGACGAACAGGTGAAGCGCCTGAAGACCTTCGGCGAACTGGTCGGCACGGCCTTCCAAATCAAAGATGATCTTTTTGATTACGAGCGGAATAACAGTACCGGTAAACCCGACGGGACCGACATCCGCGACCGGAAAATGACCCTTCCGCTGATTTATCTCCTGAAACATTCGGGATTCAGCGAAAAAAGATGGATCATCCAAACAGTGAAGCGTTACCATGACGATGCTGCGCGCGTGACCAGGCTCATCGAAATGGTCAGGAGGCATGGGGGAATTGAATATACCCGTGGAAAGATGCTGGAATATCGCGACCGGGCGCTGGCGGTCCTGGAAGAATTCCCGGCCGGAGATTGCCGTAAATCACTTGAGGAACTGGTGATCTTCACCACCGAACGCAGCAGCTGAGTTCAGGCCTTTTTCAGGGTAAACCCGAAGGTGGTCCCCACCCCGACCGTGCTCCGTACATTCACCGTTTGCCCGTGCGCTTCCAGGATGTGCTTGACGATGGCCAGCCCGAGCCCTTTCCCTTTTTTCGTCGCGGCCCTTCCCCGGCCGGTGCGGTAGAACCGCTCGAAAACCCTCGGCAGATCCGCTGCATCGATGCCGATCCCGTCGTCGGTGACTTCCGTGAGGAAGTATTCATCCATATCGAAAAAGGTCACTTTTGTCTTTCCTCCCTCCCGGCCCCCGTAGCGGATGGAGTTGTCGACGATGTTGGTCAGCACCTGCCGGATCTTATCCTTGTCGCCCTCCACCATCACGGGCCTGCCCGGATCATTCACCACAAGGCTGATAGCGTGCTTGCCCGCTTTCATTTCCAGCATTTCGGCCACCTCCCGGGTGAGGGAAACAAGATCGAACCGGCTGAATCTCAATTGCATGTGACCCGATTCAAGTTGGGTGATCTCATCCAGATCTTCGAGGATGCGCACCAGCCGCTCCACGCTTTTCCCGGTTCTTTTCAGGTATTCGCGGTTGATGGAAGGATCCTCAAGCCCGCCGTCGAGCAGGGTGGAGACGTATCCCTGGATGTTGAAAAGCGGCGTCTTCAGCTCGTGGGCGACATTCCCGAGGAAATCACGACGGTACTGCTCCAGTTGTTTCAGGTGTTCGATCTCGTTCAGTTTTTCCGCTTTCCATCGCTCCACCTCCTCCTGCACATCGTCGATCAGGTGATCGGCCCGTTTCATCAGCGTCCCCTCTTTTCCGGTCTTGACGGTATGGATCGATTTGTAAACGAGTCGTAATTTACTGACGATGAATCTTTTCAGGGTATAAAGAAAAAGCAGGTAAGAAATCACAAAGAGAAGGATCACGGCCAGCACCGACAGCAGAACGAGATGCAGTGTGCTGAAGGGCAGCGGACCTGCCATCCATAACCCGGTGACCAGGATCACGATCAGCGCTCCGCTGAGGAGGGAGGCGTTGAGCAGGGCCAGGTTCTTCGGTTCGTGAAACTTCATTCTTCTTCGAATTTGTAGCCGACCCCTTTGATGGTCCGGATACTCTCGATCCCGAGTTTTTCGCGGATCCGGCGGATGTGAACATCGATCGTCCGGTCACCTACCACCACATCTTCGCCCCAGACCTGCGCCAGGATCTCCTCCCGGTTCACCACTTTCCCCGGCCGGGAGACCAGGAACTGCAGCAGCTCAAACTCCTTCCGCGCCAGGACGACTTCCTCATTCCCCTTGACCACCACATAGCGTTCGCGGTCGATGGTAAACTCCTTCAGGCGGATGCTCCCGGTGTCGGCCGGCATTTCCCGGAAGCGCCTCAGCAGGGCGTTGACCCGGCTGACGAAAAGCTTGGGTTTGATGGGTTTGGTAATGTAATCGTCGGCCCCGGCGTCGAACCCGGCGATCTGCGAATAATCCTCCCCGCGGGCCGTCAGGAAGGCGATCAGGACTCCCGACAGGTCGGGCATTTTCCGCAGTTCGGTGCAAACCTCCATGCCATCCATTTCCGGCATCATCACGTCGAGCACGATGAGTTGAGGGTGTTCGGCTGCGGCCAGCGCCAGCGCTTTTTTCCCGTTTTTCGCCTTGAGCACCCGGTACCCCTCCTTCCCGAGATTGTAACCGAGAAATTCAAGGATATCAGGCTCGTCATCGACCAGCAGGATGGTGATTTCGCTGTTTTCCATAGCGGTGTTTCTGGAACGGTAAAATTAGGAAGATTCGGGGGCCGGGAAAAGCCTGCATGGAAGTTTTTCCTACTTTTATCCAAAATTTCCGGATGAAAAAACTTGTGTTAGTCCTGCTGTCGGTCCTGTCTTTAACAGGATGGACGCAACCGTTCAACGGGGGAGTGCTCGTGGGAGGGGTGATCAGCCAGGTGGATGGAGACAATAACGGCGGATACCACAAATTCGGCCTGCTGGGCGGAGGATTCGTCAGCCTGCGGATATCGCCCGCCTCATCCCTCCAGTTTGAGATGGAATACATCCAGAAAGGAGCAAGGATCAGCGACAGCCTTACCGGAAATACCACGCTGAACCGTATCCACTACCTGGAATTGCCGTTGCTTTACCAGTTTACCTTTGCCAAACGGCTGCAGGCGGAGATCGGACCGGCTGCCGATGTTTTCCTCGGGTCGTACAACGAAGTGAATGGCGCCGAAGCACCCGACAACGGCATTTCACCCTATAAAACCGTGAGCATTACCGGAATCGCCGGGCTCGCCTGCTTTCTTACCCCGCACCTCAAAGCAGGTATTCGGGTCAACTATTCCCTGACCTCCTCGCGAAGCAATTTCAACGGTCCTTACAGCCGGTACATCCTCTGGCAGCGGGGCCAGTTCAATAACCTGCTGTCGCTTCAACTGAGTTGGTATTTTAAGGAGAGGTGACGGAAGTGACGGAGGTGACGGGAGTGATGGAGGTGACGAGGGGAGGAATCTCCCCCTCTCCGGTGCGGAGAGGGGGGTGGGGGGTGAGGTATAACAGGATGAAGAGGGGATGAATCTCCCCCTCTCCGGTGCGGAGAGGGGGCCGGGGGGTGAGGTACGGAGGTGACGAGGGGATGAATGTATTTGATGGTTTAAGGATATGAGTGGAAAAAAGATAGTGGTCGGGATCACGGGAGCGAGCGGGGCCATTTATGGCAAGATACTCTTGGAGAGGTTGGTCTTGCTTCATGAACAGATAGATGCCTGCGGGATCATTTTCAGCGAGAATGCCCGTGCCGTTTGGAAATATGAAACCGGGGAAGATCCTTCTTTGATGATCGGAAAGTTGCCGGACGGGAAGTTCCGGACCTATGAACCCCGCGACTTCTTTGCGCCGATGGCATCGGGATCGGCCGGTTACGACACCATGATCGTATGCCCCTGCACCATGGGGACCCTGGGCCGGATATCGGCCGGGATCTCCTCCGACCTGCTCACCCGGGCCGCCGATGTCATGCTGAAAGAACGGAAGCAACTGATCCTCGTGCCCCGGGAGGCGCCCTTCAGCCTCATCCACCTCAACAACATGAAACTCCTCACCGAAGCGGGGGCCGTCATCTTTCCCGCGTCGCCGTCGTTTTACAGCCGCCCTGAATCGATCGCCGACCTGGTGGCCACGGTCACCGACCGGATCCTGCTGATGGCCGGTTTTAGCCTGGAAACGTACCGCTGGGGGATGCAGCCCGGATGTTAGCCATGAGTTTGGCATAGCCGATCCGCTTGACGGGAGTATCCTCAAAAATCCGATTGAAATCCTCTTCATTCAGCGAAAGCCAGTCCTTCGTCCGCATGGCCCGCAACTGCTCCGGTATCGTGAACTCGGGGACGCTGTTCGGCCGGGCCGCCCGGTTGTAGGGACAGGCATCCTGGCATATGTCGCAACCATAGATCCTCCGGTTGAGTTTCGACCCGATCTCCGGGGGGATCTCTTTGTGGTTTTCGATGGTATGGAAGGAGATGCACCGGGTGACGTTGAGGTGGTACGGGGTGTCGAGCGCACCGGTGGGACAGGCCTTTACGCAGCGGTCGCACGAACCGCACAGACCGGTGGCGGAGGGATCCGGCTCCACGGTGAGATCGGTGAAAAGGATGCCGATGAAAAAGAACGACCCGCCTTTCCGGTTGATGACCAGGGTGTTTTTTCCCTGCCAGCCCACCCCGCACCGGACGGCCCACTCCTTTTCCTGCACCGGTCCCGAATCAACGAACGCCCGGGTGATCTTCGCACCGCATTCATTCGCCAGGAACCCGCTCAGGACCTGCATTTTTTCCTTCACCACCCGGTGGTAATCGGGGGTGCAGACGTATTTTGCAAAGATGAAACGATCGTCTGCCGGAAGTGGTTCGGGGGGAAAGTAGTTCAGCAACAGGGCGATCACGGTGCGTGTGCCGGGTACCAGCTTTTCGGGTTGCAGCCGCTGTTCCAGGTACCGGCTCAGGTAGGTCAGTCCGGCCCCGCCATTGTCGCGTAGCCACGCCTCGTACCGTGGACGGATCTCTTCAAGAGGTGTGTTTTCAGCGAAACCGCATGCGGAAAATCCCAGTCCCAGGGCGGCTTCCCGGATCCGTGCTTTCAGACTGGTCATTCGAACAGCGAAGGATGATCCCCGGGTTTGATCTTTCCCAGGTGGCGGTAGGCTCGTTCGGTAACTTCCCGGCCGCGCGGGGTTCGCATGAGGTATCCTTCCTGGATGAGGAACGGTTCGTACACCTCCTCGATGGTGCCGGCATCCTCCGACACAGCCGTGGCAATCGTGCCCAGCCCCACCGGTCCGCCGCGGAACTTCTCGATGATCGTGCCGAGGATCTTGTTGTCCATCTCGTCTAGCCCGTTCTTGTCGACATTCAGCGCCCCCAGCGCATATTGGCTGATGGCCATGTCGATCTTTCCGTTGCCCTTGATCTGCGCGAAATCGCGGACCCTCCTGAGGAGCAGGTTGGCAATGCGCGGAGTGCCCCGGCTCCGGCGGGCGATCTCCAGCGCGCCTTGCTCTTCGACGTCGATA
>DAONFN010000112.1:0-8587 GCA_035403625.1 Bacteroidales bacterium | reverse complement strand
GTCAGATCATTCTCCAGCAGAAGTGTGCTGGAAGGATCAATCCGCAGGGTAGACCCGGGCAGGATGTCGAGCGTACCGGTTACCGACATGTCCGAATCGAGGGTGACACCGGCAGTACTGGTGTTGCTGATGACGAGGTTACGGAGCGTATTGGCGGGGGTGGTCGGCAGAAATCCGGTCAGTTGTGCAGTCGCTCCGTTGAACGAATAATCGCACTGTCCGTCGATCTCCATCTCGCCTCCCAGCATGATGCTCCCGATAACCCCGTCGGGGTGACCGGTGATCACTCCGGAGCCCGCCAGCATCCTGAAATTCCCCATGCCGCTTACGACGTGTTCCTGCAGATCGACGACCCCCGAAACAGTCAGGCTGCTGTCGATCACCAGGTCATTTTGCAGCATCACTCCCTCCGGGTTTCCAAGATACAGGTAAGCCAGTTCCTCCACACTTGCCGGTACTGAGAAGCCCGGGTTGCTTCCAACGAACAGGAGCCTGGCCCCGGGTGAGGTCACCAGGTTCTCCGTCGCCCCGGTGACCGGCAGACCCGCCAGCGTGAGCGAAGTGGTACCGGCAACGTTGAACACACCCGACAGCAGTTGCAGGATGCCGTTTACCGTGCAATTGCCTTTCATCATCACTCCGGCAGCCCGGTTGATGGTGAGATTGTTCAACTTGACCGCCGGAATCTGGGCGGCCACCGTTCCGGTATCCAGGACCAGGTTGGCTGTGTTTCCTCCTTCCAGTACCGTATTGGGCTGGTACAGGATATTTCCGTGGAGGGTCAGTTCTTTCCCGGTTATGGTGAAGGTGCCCGAACTGAGGGTCAGATTCCCGGGGATCGTCCGTGAGGCGTGGAGGGTCACACCTTGCGGATTCTGGATTTCCAGGCTGAAGGGGCCCCCGGTAGCCGGAAACTCTTCATCGGTTGTGGTCTGTGGAAGGGTGCCCTGGTAGCGCAATCCCGCGGTCGGACCGTACATCTGGTATCCGTTCCGGGTTACCGTCCCGATTTGCAGGGTGAATGTTTTCTGGATATCGAGATTGCCCAGCAGGCTGATACCGGTAATACGGCTCAGTGTCAGCGTTTTTAAACTGATGGAGTTGATCCCCACGACTGCCCCTCCGCCTGTGATGATCATTTCTGAAGCAGGACTTCCGACCAGGTTGCCGCCCGCATACTGCACAGTACCTGAAAGGATTAACAGGTGCCCGTTGAGGAGACAATTGCCATTGAGCAGGGATAGCAGCCCGGAAATATTCATATCGCCGTTAAATGTGAGATCGGCTGCTCTGGAAAGCCTCAGGGTACTGAGGGTAAGGGCCGGTATACTGATAGGGGAGGCAGCTCCCCCGATGAGCAATTGCGCGTTGGTTCCTCCCGACAGGGTTCCTGTGATGAAATTCAGGGAGCCGTTCAGAGTCAAACTGTATGGCCCAATGGTGAAGGTCCCGTTCTGCAGGTTCAGCTCATGATCGGCCGTCACGTTGCCGCTCAGGGTGATCCCGGGCGCACGGTTAATGGTCAGGTACCCCACGGTGACACCGGGCAGAGCAGTGGCGGAAGCGTTCGGGCCAACGACCAGTGCCGATTGTGAATTTCCCACCAGCATCCCCGAGGACCGGGAGATGGCTCCGTTGATCGTCAGGGTTTTATCTTGTAGATAGAGTCCGCCCAGCGTCAGGTAAAGTGTGCCCCCGACTGTAACGGAACCGTCGAGGAAGATACCCGCCGAACGGTTGATGGTGAGGTTGAGCAGGGTCACCTCGGGAAGGACGGTGGATAAGCCTGTTCCCGCGAAAGTCAAGCTTGAAGCAGCACCTCCGATAAGGATACCTGATGTTCTGGATATCTGTCCGTTAATGGTCAGCGAATTGCTTCCCAGGGAGAAATTTCCGCTTTTCAGGTAGAGACCGCTTTGCAGCAGCCGGCTCAGGGTAAGGGCAAGGGTGCTCCCTGCCGGCTTGTCGATTTCCAGCGAAGGCGGGCTGTTGGCATCCGGAAACTCCAGAACCATCGTACTCTGAGTGGCCGACCCGTTATAGATCAGCCGGCTGGAGGCCTGATAGATCATTCTTGACCCGGTCACCGTGGATACGTTCCCAAGGGTCATGACCATGGCGCCCGCGATCGTAAGATCCCCGGCCAGCCTCAGCCCGCTGGCGCGGTTGAGCACGAGCGTGTCCAGCGTTATTGCTGACAGCTCCAGGGGGGTCGGGGAGGATCCTCCGACGTTCACGTTAGAGAGGGTACTGCCCGCGAGGACACCTGCAACCCGGGTGAGGGTTCCGTTCAGGGTCAGGGTATTGTGTCCAACCGAAAAGGTGCCCTGGGAAAGGGTCAGGGTACCGGCGACCGTCCGGTTGCCGTTCATGGCCAGGCCATAGCCGTTATCCTGCCTGACGTTCACGGGCGGAGAGGTCACCGGCCATTCCATCAGGGTGACCGTTTGTTGAGTAAGTCCCTGGTATTCCAGCGTGCCTGCTGATCCGTAAGTGACCGTACCGGAAGCGATGGTGGAGTTGGCGAGGTTGCTGCTGCATAACAACAGTGTCCCGTTGATGGTTACGGAACTGTTGGTGATAGTCAGGTTGGTGGCCGACGATCCGGATCCGATCAGGAGTTTCCCATTGAGGGGCGAGGGGAGACCGTTACCCGTGGATTGAGCACCGTTGCGATCGTAATGGTAGTTTGCGGCAAAGCTGTAATACCGCGAGGCGGTCTGGATGGAGCCGGCAGCCCCGGAATTGGCGATCCCGTCCGGGTGCGAGGTTCTCAACGTACTGCCGCTGTTGACCGAGAACTGTCCGGCGCTTCCGTCGACGACGCTGGTTCCCGTGTTCAGGGTCGTACCGCTGCTGATCCCGAAGTCGATGTTGTTCTCAAAAACGCCTCCGGATTTCGTAAAAGTTTGCTCGCCCGCCTTCACAAAGTTGATCTGGGTATAATAATCGGTCGAATTCAACTCGGTGATCTTGCCGCCCGACAGGCTGAAATTTCCGTAGAGGTTGATGATCGCATTGCTGGTTCCGCCTCCCATGTTCAGCGTTCCTCCCTGGTGGTCCCAGTTCCCGGTGATGGTGAGGGTATAGTCGGCCGATTCGGCCAGTTTCAGTTTCCCGGTGCTGCCGGTGCTGACCAGGGTCAGGTTGCCGCGGATGGTCTGAAGGTTCCCGGCACAATTGGTTTCATCGGTCTGGGAGGCGCAATTCCAGCGAAAATGATAAAACGACTGGTCGGTATTCGTGATGCTGGTTGATGTAGTGATCCCGGTAACTTCGCAGGTCGATCCGTCGTTCCAGGTGGCGCCGGCCAGTGACCCTCCGTTCGCCCCGTGCTGGTAGAGGGATCCGCTCGTAAAGGTCATCTCCGAGGCGCTGCTGGAGACGGTCCCGTTATTGACCAGGGTTCCGTTCACTGTGACCGTTCCGGATACCAGCAGGTCGGTTCCGCTTCCGTTGGCGATCGTGAGGGTAACCCCGGCCGGGATGATGAGGATGCCCTGTATGGTCGTCTCGTCAGTGGTCAGGTCGGCCGTGACCGTTACGGTATGGCCACCCCTTATGGTGATATCCTCATCCGAGAATGTCGGGGTGGCGTATGCATTCATCCACGTAACCCCGTTGAAGTACTCCCAAACGGACACCTGGTTCCAGTTCCCGCTGGCTTTGGTCCTGTAATCGCCCCAGGAAGCAGCCATCACCGGCATGGAAACGGCCATCAGGGCAAGCAACGACGGAAGTGTGAAAAGATGATGCATAAATCCCTCCTTTCTTATTCGTGATCAGCCAAATATAAGAAATTGAAGGGAGAATGTCAAGTAGCAAGGCCGATGAATACCTTGCATGGCAGAAGGCCTGGTAAATGTAAACCAGGCAAGGTCAGTAGGTGATCGTCATCTGCTCTGGTCGCCAGGGAAACTCCGTGAATTTTTCCAGGTTCGATCGCAGTTTCAGCGATCTGCCCTCACCGTCAACCTGTACTTCCAGGGGTTCGGTAAAATCATGTAAAACCAGCCGGATAGCAGTGAATCTGGATACGAAAGTGCCCTCTGCCGCGGAAACAAGGATCGTATTGTGAGTGGGGTCGAAAGTGATGAGGCGACGGAAATAACTTCCTTTCTCATAATCGTAGGAAATGCCGTCGTCTTCATAATAAACAAAGCTGCTGGACTTATTTCCGTTATAGATATGCAGTTCGAGGGTGGGAGAGGGTTTCTGTCCGGTATGTTCGATGTCCGACTGCATCGGGAGGATCGCCGATTCTTTTGCAAAAACCGGCAGGTCATCGAGCGGTGCATCAACGGTCACCTCCGAATGGCCGTCGTATTTCTGGCCGGTACTGACCCGGTACCAGGAACCCTCGGGCAGGTAAATCCGGGCCGCTGATTGTTCGCACGAAACGGGCGCCACCAGCAGGTTGCCACCGAAAAGATATTCATTCTGGTATTTCCACCAGTACACCTTTTCATCAAAGGTATACGGGATCGCCAGGCTCCGGGCAACCGGCATTCCCGATACGGTCGATTCATACATGGCTGAATAGACATACGGCAACATCCGGTAACGGGTTTTAATCATCTCCCTGACTTTGCGCTCTACCTCCGGGCCGAAGCTCCAGGGCTCCTTGCTTTTGGTATCCCAAGCCGAATGGTTGCGGAAAAACGGCGTGTACACTCCCTGTGCCATCCAGCGGGTATAGAGGTTTTCCGACGGGTTCCCCATAAATCCGCCGATATCAGGACCCGTGAATGAAACCCCGGAAAGCCCGAGGCCGGTCACCATACGCGCCGACAGGAGCATATGTTCATCGGTTGCATCGTTGTCGCCGGTCCAAACGGCAGAATAGCGCTGAATACCGGCATAACCCGCGCGGGTAAGGATGAGCGGTCTTTTCCCCTTCATCAGCTCGCGGGTTCCTTCGCAGGTGGCACGCGACATTTCAAGTCCGTAGATATTGTGCACCCGGGTCATCGAAGATTTTCCATAATCCCCGTCAAACTGAACGATATCCGGGATACTTTGCCCCCAGGCCGAGGGTTCGTTCATGTCGTTCCAGAAGCCTTCCACACCTGCATCCACCAGCCGGTTGAAAGATGCTCCCCACCATTTCCTGACCTTTTCGCGGGTGAAGTCGGGAAAGTGGCACCGGCCGGGCCATACCGAGCCTGTATAATTGCGGCCATCGGGCCAGGTGGCGAAGAAACGACCGGCGAGGCCTTCATCATATGCAAAATAACCCTTCTCGATCTTAATTCCGGGATCGACGATCGTCACCACGTGGAATCCCATCCCGTTGAGCTTCGACGTCATGGCTTTCGGATCAGGAAACCGGTCCTGGTTCCAGGTGAATATCTTGTAATGGTCCATGTAATCGATGTCGAGCCAGATCACGTCGCAGGGGATGTGTTTATCCCTGAATTGCTGCGCGATCGACATCACCTGTGATTCTGGAAAATAGCTCCAGCGGCATTGCTGATAGCCCAGGCTCCAGTAGGGGGGTAAGGTCATCCGGCCGGTTAGCCAGGTGTAGTCGGAGAGGATCCCTCCGATGGTAGAGGCTCCGAAAAAGTAGTAATTCAACGATCCCTCGTCGGCAGAAAAACTGGAAAACTGTTCATCGGTCGAAGCTCCGAAATTGAAATGCGTGCGGGAGGTGTTGTCGAGGAATATCCCATATACTACCCGGCCATGAACCCCGATGAAGAAGGGGATGCTCTGGTAAAGCGGGTCGTGGTTGGCGGCATAGGCCGGAACGTCGGAGTTCCAATTTTCAAAGGAATTTCCACGTTTATCCAGGTTTCCGGTCTTCTCGCCCAGTCCGAGGAATTTCTCATCGCTGAACAGGTGGCGATAACAGGTCACGCGTGTACCCATCCAGGATACGGGCATCCCGGGCTCCTCCTCCGAAAGGACAGCTCCTGCAAGGTTCTTTACCGTTATGCTCATCGGTTTGCGATGCACCACCACGATGAGAGAATCTGTCGATAGAATAACCGAATCATTATACGCAGTCGGGTTATGGAGGAATTTTCCCGCCTGCCTGATCACGGCCCAGGAAGGATCCGCTGCTGATACCCCCCGGTCGATCCGCACACGGAGGATGGTCGGTGAGTATGCAGTGATCTCAGCTTGAGCATTATCGGTCCTGATCGTCGCGGAAGCCGGGACACACTGCACCGATTTAACTTGGCCGGGAAAGACCGGGAGACCCGTTTGGGCGGAAGCAAAGAAGGGAAGACACAGGATCGCCAGGGAAAACTGTCGCAGGTCGAGCATGCGTTTTTTTCCTCAAAGATAATGAACTCTAGTTCTGGTTCACCAGGTTGCCTTTGAGATGCAGGGTACCGTTATTGGTCATCGCTCCGCCTTCCCTGATGATTAGGTGCCCGTTTACCGTCAGCGACCCGGTCGGGTCCAGCAGAAGGTATGCGCCTTCACCAACGGTGATGGTTTTACACATCATTCCGGCGGTATAAACCAGGCAGGGAAAGGGAGCAGATCCCGGCACCAGCACATTATCTGTGGCGGTGGGAACCCCGGTTGGGGTCCAGTTGGCCGTATTGCTCCAGGCATCGGAAATGGCGGCCGTCCAGGTTTTATTCCCTGAAACGGCAACCTCGTAGCCGCCAAGGGTAGGAGAGAAGGGATCCCGCGATACCCCGTCGATATCGGTCGGCACCTCGGCAATACCGGTACCGGCTCCGGGTAGCGGCGATCCGGTGGCGGGATGAAGATTCCATACAGGGTTGGTGAAGAGCGGATCGGCAGCGAGTGAATGTCCATCCTGCCCGGTGACCGATTGCCAGTCAGCCAGGGTTGGGCGCGAATAATAATCGTAATACCCGGTAAATCCGTGGGAACAGAAAATATTGTTATAGTCGGATTGGATGAACCCGGTGTCGTTCAGGTAAATGCCGTAGTTTCGCGGTCCACCCGGAAGAGAGTCGCGGAAATTTGCAAAAACGTTGTTTTTCAGGTGATAATAGCTGTATCCGAGCCGGGATAAAGCATAGGTTTCGGATGAGGTGTTACCACTCCCGGTGATGCTGATCGAATTGTGATAAAGGTTATTGGTGATGTCTTCGGTTCCGTAATCAATAAAACCGGCCAGGAATGGGTCAGCCGAGTTGCCTCCATCCATCGTGATCACATTGTTGAAGTAATCATTCACAGCCCCACCCAACCCGTTTATGTAAATTCCATTTGCATAGGGAGAGAGGGTAGCATTGACCGCATTGCCAATCCCGCTGATCCGGTTTCCGGTGACGTCGGCGGCATAGACACTGATCCCTGACGACTCCGGATAACCTTCAGTGCCTGTAAGAACAAGGTTCGTGATGGTGTTACCCGTGATGTCGCTGAAGAAGTTATCCGTGGCGCCAACCCGTATCCCGTCGAGTTTCTTTCCGAAATTCTGACTCCCGCTGCGAAGCGATTTAACCAGGTCGGTATCGCCAATCACATTGTTGCTGATCATGGCAGTTCCAACGGATACATAGATCGCGGCAAAATCTCCTGCATTGCTGCTGGTCAGGGAGATATTTTTAATCACGTTGTCCGAGATGGTGGAATACTCATAGGGACTGGCAGCCAGCAGGATGCCGTTAAAGGCACTGACACCGGTGTTCACCCAGCTTGAACCACCGCATAACGGAGCTTGTCCTCCGATGTAATTGCCGTTGATCAGGTGGTCGCCGACATATTCGCCCGTTTGGATGCAAATGCCCCGCTGAAGGGTGGTTGGAGGGGTGGAAAGATTGTTATAAATGCTGTTCCCTGCAACGGTCCAGTGAGAACCGTTGCCCGTGCTGGTAACCAGCAATCCGTAATTCTGGAAATTCAGCAATTCATTACTGGAGACTGAATTGTGATGGTTCAATTTTCCACTCGATCCTGCGGACAGGATGCAGGCCAGGGGTACACCAGTAGCATTGGAAAGATCACGGATAATATTGTTTGATAAATGATTATAGCTATTTCCGGAAGCAATAGTTGAAGTACTGAAGAGAACCACGCCTGCGGTTGAAAGAGTAGAAGCTCCTTCCAGAAAGCAATACCGGACTGAATCATAACAGGCTCCGTTCACGAACTGAAGAGTGGCAGCAGCACCGGAGTGGGTGTTCCGGAACCTTAGAAAGCGTCCCGACCCGTTGTAGCGGCCATCGATTACCACGTGGTTTGCCCCATCCAGCCGGATCATCCCCGTTGTCATATTCCCGGATATCAGCCGTTCCGTGTTCCCGTCTGGACGGATGGTAAGGGTATAATTTCCTCCGCCTGATTCCTGCCAGGGGGTAAGTGCATACGTGCCGGGCTCGGTCAGATCGCCGACAATCAGCACCTCGAGGTTGCCGACGAGGATGTTGGATTGGATCGCCTGGAACAAGCCGCCCGGGCCGGTGAGCGTCGGGTACAATCCCCCGGAACCCACGGAAACGGAGCCGCTCATCGGCACCGATATTTTATAGGAGGAAGGAGGGTTGGGAGGGGTCGTACAGGCGGGGGGATTGGCCGTAAAACCGGCGGCGCCCACAGCCGGATTTACGCTGACATTGGGCGTCGGGCGGGTATCCTGAGCTGCTATGTA
>DAONFN010000111.1:0-8612 GCA_035403625.1 Bacteroidales bacterium | reverse complement strand
ATCCGCATACCGCTTCCTGCGAGAAGGGGGGCGACTAAGACCGATTTATCTTCCAGGTAACGCATGGCATCTTCCACTTCCCCGTCAACCACCAGGTTTTGACCTTGACGGCGATAAAGCCACTGTGGCATTTGTTTTCCGGCAAGGCGGAGCACAAAATCCGGATTTCTCCGGGTCACCACGGGCAGGATATAACGCAGAAACCACTTAATTCCCTGTATGTTGGGGCGCCAATCCATCGAACCCAAATGATAAAACTGAGGAAAATGGCTGTAGGATCGTTCCGGATCAAGTGAGGAAAGAAGGCCAAAGTCGAACCCGGCCGGCAGGGTGATGACCCGGGTGGAAGCGGGTGCACAGATCCGGAAAAACTCGGCATCTTCGTCCGAAATGGCCATGATGGCATCGACCTTGCCCGCCAGCCGTATCTCAAAATCCCGCAGTTTCCGTGTTTCGGTCGCCAGGTACCGGTTTATGAACCAACCCGTTTCCTGCCGGCGGTATCGTTCCCACACCCGGTGTTCAACATTTTGGGGACGCAGCACGACCGGAGCCCTGCTGAACCGCCGTAATACCGGCAGGTAGAGACCAAGGCACAGATGTTCGAGTTGGATTGCATCGAAGGTCTGTTCCTGTAAGAGCTTTTCCAGCCGTAAGGCGAAGTCGTCGGAATAAAAGCGGCTGACGATATATGGTTTGTTTGCCACCATCGCGGCCAATGCGTGGAGTGGATTCAACCGGGTATTAACCGTTTCCCACTCCAGCTGAACAGCTTCCCTGAACCTCTCCGGAATATCCGGTGTACCTGCTTGAGAAGCGGGAGTGGCGACCGCCAGCATTTTCACAGAAATGCCCGATCGCAAGAGTGCGTGCGTGGAAGACCAAATCGACCAGGCACCGCCATCCCGCAGTGGCCAGGGCAATTTATGCGACAGTTGAAGTATTTTCACCGAATCATATTTTCATTCGATTATCTGCCCGATCGCAGTCTCCGATTCATCCTTTCACCGGGGCAGATACCCGGAACCATCCCGGTAAACGTCCGACAATAAAACCCGTCAGGGCAACAGCATAAAAGAGGTTGATTCTGACCAGGTTGATCAGCTTCAGTCTCCGGAGGAACCCACCGGGCCACACGGACAGGATCCCGAGCAGGGTCATCACACCGAAAAGCAGGAGAAAGTGCATGTTGTTCGCTGCGAGAATGGCGGCGGTGAAATAACAGGCAGCAAGCACAAGCGGGATACCAAGCCGGAAATATTTATGCCAGATGAGCATGGTACGTTGAATCGGAGGCAGACTACGGAACAGTTCCCGGTCGCCGGCGATCTGGCCAAACCCTTCGACATACCGTTTCACTCTTTTCAGATCATATAATTCTGTATGATTGTCGTCGGTGATAAGACATTCCGGGCTGATCAGGATAAATCCGCGGGGAAGGATCTTCAGGCTGAGCCAGAGATCGTCAAGGATTATCTTTTCGGGGATCGGGGAATAACAGTTTCTCCGGACGGCATAAAAAGGACCGTAAACACCGATCAGACTCCCCAAACGACTCTCGCCCATTTTCAGGTAATTTTCGTGCGTCCGCAACCAGGAAGTATGCTGGTCGCGGTCAATGTGAGAGATACATCCGGAAACGGCAACGACCCGTTCGTCGGCGAATGGTTCAATGATCCTCCGCAAGCTGCCGTTCAGCACCTCCTGCCGCTGGTCGAAAAATACGATGATCTCATAGGAGGCATTCTGTACCCCGCGGTTCATAGAGAAAGGAATCCCATGCTGCCGGTCATGGAAGATAAGCCGGACACCCGGATGTTCGGTGTACTGCTCCAGGATCGCCTGGCTTCCGTCGGTGCTTCCGTCATCGAGGATGAAAAATTCATGCAGAGGAAAGGATTCCAATTCCCTGAGCAGCCAGTCAATCTTCTTCTTCAGGTACTCTGCACCGTTGCATGAAAGAAGGAGGACCGTAATGCCCGGGGGAATGGAGCCGGAGAGAGGGCCAGGAGACGCGATCCTTCCCGGGAGTAACACCGAGAGCCACAACGGGTAGGACAGGTACAGCCCGATATAACATAGCGCCAGTGCGAGGATGATCATGTCGGCAGAAGGATGAAAGTTTGCGTCATTCAGATGTTGTTCTTTTTTATCTCCCTGAGCCGGTACACCGACTTCAGGAGCATAAATACCTTATCGCCGGCCCCCTGGGGAAGGATATTCCGGACCCACCGGGAAAAGTCTTTGGCCATATCGAACAGGATGCTTTTTTTATCCTTATTGCTGTAAAACCCGTTCTTTTTCACCAGCCGGATGGCTTCAAGGCGGTCCTGATAAGTAAATTCGGGAGTTTCGAAAACGATACGGGGATTTATCCGGTGAAAATCGTGGATCTTCTTTGTATAGAGGGTTCCATGATCCATAACATAGTCCCACTGGGGAGTTCCCCGGAAGGGTAAGACCATGTAAAAGTTTGTGTAATCCGCACAGGACCTCCTGGCAAACTCGACCGAACGTTTCACCGTTTCGAGTGTTTCGCCGGGCGTACCTATCACATATTGGGCCAGGACTTCGATACCGGCGTTTTTCAACATCGTCATTCCGGCGGCGATGGCTTCGATCGTAGTGTTTTTATGCATCCGGGCGAGGAGTTCGTTGTCGGCCGATTCAACCCCGATCGCGGCATTGTAGCATCCGGCTGCTTTCATTTTGTGCGCAAGATCCAGGGTCATCAGGTCGGCCCTGACAGATGCCGACCAAAGAATGCGTATATCTTTCCGGATCAACAGATCGCATAATGCACCGACACGCGCGGCTTCGATGTTAAAACTATTGTCGCCGAAAACGAATATCTTCTGACCGTATCGGTTTAACAGGAATTCGATCTCCGCCACGATGTTCTCCGGGCTTCGGCTCCGGTAAGTCCTGCCCCAGATCGAACTTGAATTACACCAGGCGCATCCATATGGGCATCCCCGGGTGGTGACCATGCGGTGAAGGGGATAGCGATCCATGGGAAACAGGTCGTAAGCCGGAAAAGGCAGGCTGTCAAGGTCCGCTATCTGCTCCCTGGGCGGGTTAATCACAATGGCGTCATTCTCGTCGCGGAACATCAATCCTGCGATATCGGTCCGTTGTTTTTCTCCCTTCAGGCATGTGATCAATTCCGAAAAAGTGATCTCCCCTTCACCGATGATAGCATACTCGGCAGGGGTTTCTGAAAAAATTTCTCCGCCGATCGTGGTCACATACGGACCTCCCAGGCATACCGGGGTTTGCGGCATCTCATTCCGCAGGCGCTCAAGGATTGACCGGGTTTCGGAATAGACAGGCGAAAACACAGTCATGGCAACCAGGTCGAAAGAACCACTGAAAAATTTCCGGCTCTCCTTCCGGGTGGCCACCCGGGTGTCGAGCAGGTGAAAGGTCGTTTCAGGGTGCCGGAGGCGGGCATAAGCGGCCAGGTACCCCAGCCCCAGGTGGACCGTTTTGTACCGTCTGTCCTTATTTGGGAAAATAAGTCCTATATGCATTCTTACCAATTAATTTCTCGGCGACCACGGAAAAACCGTCCGGTAGCCCCTTCTTTTTCCTCTGCCAGCCATACGGCAGTATCGGCACCCTGCCCGACTGTCAACGGCGCTTCGGCCCCTCCCATATCGGTTCTCACCCATCCGGGGCATATAGCATTTACGCGAATGCCTTTCTCCGAAAGTTCACGGGAGAACATGACGGTAAGGGCATTCAGGGAAACCTTCGAAAGGCGGTACCCGGGATATTCTCCATTCAAAGATACCCATTCCCCCATTCCGCTGCTGACATTAATGATATGTCCCTGACCACTTTTTTCGAGCAGGGAAATAAAGGCCTGTATCATGAGCCATGGACCATAGAAGTTGGTATCCATGATACTTTTCACACCGGGTAAAGAAACAGTGGAAACGGTGGCGTTACCCAGTGGCAGGCCTGCCTTGACCACCATTGGTTTCACCTTACGGGCGAGAGGAAGGAATGGCCTCAGGAAACCGGGAAGCCGGCTCGCTATGGTCGCCCCGACCCCTGCATTATTGATGAGCACATCGAGTTTTCCATACTCCTTCGCGACCCAGTTGGCAAGCTCGTTCACGTCGCGATTCCGCCTGACATCAAGTTTCTTCACGATAACCGTTCCCTCCATGGAAGAGGCTGCAGCAATCCCTTTCCGGTAATTACGGGACCCCATAATGACGGTATATCCCTTCAAGGCCAGTTGCCGGCAAATCTCGCACCCGATACCCCGGTTGCCGCCTGTGACCAGAACAATTCCGTTGGTTGTATTCATATTAATGGGAGTATTACATGATTCTCGAAGCAAGCCGGTTAACCGCCAGCGGGAAAAGCTTTATCAGCATGGTGCGGTTCTTCCATGGATGGCGGAAGACTGAGGCCAGCATGTTCCTGCTGAAATGGTGGCAACAGCCGTTGCACATGGCATGATACTTCCGCTTCCGGATATCTTCCCGCAGGGGGCCGGTCGCCCGGTGCCATAACGTCAGAAGATCCTCTCCGTTAGCATTCTGGATCATGATCGTCGAAGGAGCCAGTCCGCAGCCCTGAATTCCGCCATCGTATCCGATCTCAATAATGGCGTCCGTCTCCCGGCAATAGAATGCCGGTAGAACGGAATTGAAAAACCACCCGCCCTCCTGTTCCGTATGTCGAAGGTAGGCCCCGATCCAGGGTACCAGGCGGTAGGAGTTGGTGCGGATCGGATGCTGCTTTTCATAGGCAAGAATCTCTCGCAGTATCTCCAGTAATTCATCGACACAGGATGGATCAATGTTCAATCCGGCTTTGTCGGCAACCGCTTGCATGTCAGGGTAATTGGAACTCCGGATGACCGGCTGGAAAAGTACCTGACGGATCCCCCGCCGGTCAGCCTCCCGGACAAAGCCGGCCAGGTCGCGATAGTTGAACCTGGTAATAACGGTGAGGATGGTCACGGACAGCCCTGCCTTTCTGAACCGATCGACCGCTGCAAGCCCCTTCCCGACGGATCCTTCCACACCACGGGTATACGATTGCACCTCTTCCCGGAACGAGTCGATGGAAACGTTGATTTCTGTCCCGTATTTCCGGAGTACGTCAAGATCGGCATCCTCAAGAGATGAGGCTGCCATTCCGTTGGTGGTGATGGAACAGCGGATTTGATGTTGACCTGCCAGGTTTATCACCCTTACCAGATCGGGATGAAGCAACGGTTCGCCACCACAGAGAGAGAGTTTCGGTATCCTGTGCCGCTGCATTTCCCCGATAAGCCAACCCATTTCTTCATAGGCGAGTGCCCGGACCGGTCCGCGGGTATGGCACTGCCCTATTTCACAGTAAATGCAATGTTGGTTGCAACGAGAGGTCAGGTTGACCGATACCATCCTGGGTTTCCTCCGGCTCAAACACAGGGCGACGACCTCAGGTAAATAATTCAACCGGAGTTTGGAGGCCATGGCACCTCATCTTTTTCGTAAAAGTACCGTCCTTACCTGGGAAGCCAGGATACTTATAACGAGGATGGAGGCGATGACCAGCAGGGACTGGTTGGTGGTGATGGGCAGGAAGTGATGGAGCAGCATCTTGGCGCCGACGAATACAAGGAGAATGGCCAGCCCCATCTTCAGGTAATAAAAACGGTTCATGATATCCATCACCAGGAAAAAGAGGGAACGCAGCCCCAGGATGGCGAAGATATTGGAAAAGAATACGATATAAGGATCCTGCGTTACCGAAAAAACGGCGGGAACCGAATCGACGGCAAAAAGCACGTCGGAAAATTCAATGATCATCAGCACGATGAAGAGGGTGGTGACATACAGTTTCCCATCTTTCCGCACGAAAAAGGATTCGGCATGGTCGTCGTGGCTGACGTTGAAAAACCGCGATACCAGCCGTACAACGGGATGACGCTCGGTGTCGATCTCCTCCTGCTTCTTCCCCGAAAGAAAGGTCCACGCCATCTGTGCCCCGATGAACACCAGCATGACCCCGAACACGTAGAGGAACCAGGCGAAACGCTGGATAAGGGCACTGGCAGCGAATATGAACAGGAACCGCATCACCACCGCCCCCAGGATCCCCCAGAAAAGGACCCGTTTGAAATGCTTGGGAGCGATATTGAACGACATAAATATCAGTACGATAACAAAGATGTTATCGACGGAGAGGGAATATTCGATGAGATACCCGGTGATGTATTCGAGCGAGAGGTTCCGGTTATAAACCCGGATAGCATCGTCGAGCTGCATGCCGGTGATATCGATCGGGTGTCCGAATTTCTGTATCCGGGCCTGGATCTCCTCCAGCGTATCGCTGCCATGGATCCAGTTGCCGTGATACCTTATCAGGAAGAAGAAACCCACCGAAATGGCAACCCATACCACCGTCCAGGTAAGAGCCTCCCGGAAGGTGAGGGCATGCTTCGTCTTCTGGAACACCCCCAGGTCCAAGGCCAGCATCATCCCGATGAAGAGAAGAAAGGAGGTGGAGAAGATGAGTTCGCTTGAGTTGAACATTATTTATAGTGACAAAGTGACCAAGTGACAAAGAAACAAAAAACCAGGGCAATGAGGCTGCAGGCAAAATTATAAATAATTCTTACTTTTGCGGGCATCCGTGACTGTTGAAACTTCGTGCTATGAATGATTACATCTCCCTGAACCCGAATCCGATCGTACATTTTCTCGGTAAACCTTCCGACGACTTCACCAAGGCCGACCTCATGCGCTTCATCGAAGCGAACGGCATCCGGATGCTGAACTTCCGTTATTCGGCGGCGGACAGCCGGCTGAAAACCCTCAATTTCATCATCAAGGACCGCCACCATCTCGACAGCATCCTGTCGGCCGGGGAGCGGGTCGACGGGTCGAGCCTCTTCCCGAATTATGTCCAGGCAGGATCGTCGGATCTTTACGTGATCCCCCGGTACCGTTCGGCATTCGTGAACCCCTTTTCGGAGATCCCGGCCGTGGATATTCTCTGCTCCTACTACGACAAGGACGGCCAGCCCTTCGCCAACTCGCCGGAGCACATCCTCCGCCGGTCGCACGAAGCACTGAAGCGCGACACGGGCTTTTCATTCGAAGTGATGGGCGAACTGGAGTACTACATCATCAGTGCCCAGGACCGCCTGTTTGAAGCGGTCGACCAGCGCGGGTACCATGAATCCTCCCCCTTCTGTAAATGGGAGAAACTGCGCATCGAAGCGATGAACGCCATCGCAGCCTGCGGCGGGTTCATCAAATACGGCCATTCGGAGGTTGGAAATTTCACCGAGTCGGGCCTTTCCTACGAGCAGAACGAGATCGAATTCACGCCGGTGAAGCTGGAGGATGCTGCCGACCAGCTTTTAGTGGCCAAATGGATACTCCGGTCGCTTGCTTACAAATACGGCGTGACGGTGACGTTTGCCCCGAAGATCACCACGGGTAAAGCGGGAAGCGGCATGCATGTGCACACCCGGCTGATGAAAGACGGGAAGAGCGTGATGGTGGAGAACGGGAAACTCTCCGACACCGCCCGCAAAGCGATCGCCGGCTACCTCGACCTGTCGCAGTCGCTCACCGCCTTCGGCAACATGATCCCCACCTCCTACTTCCGGCTGGTCCCCCACCAGGAAGCGCCCACCAACATCTGCTGGGGCGACCGCAACCGCTCGGTGCTGGTGCGCGTCCCGCTCGGATGGGGCAGCAAGCACGACATGATCACCGACGCCAACCCGCAGGAAACGGATACCCAGACAGGATTCGGCAGCCGTCAGACGGTGGAATTCCGTTGCCCCGACGGATCGGCCGACATCTACCTGCTTTGCGCGGGTCTTACCGTGGCTGCCCGTCACGGCATCCAGATGGAGCATGCGCTGGAATTCGCCGAAAAGACCTATGTCGATGTCAACATCTTCGAAGAGAAGCACAAGTCGCGGGTCAGCGAGTTGCAGCAACTTCCATTCTCCTGCTGGGATTCGGCGGAAGCGCTCGAACGGCAGCGGAAGATCTACGAAGAGTCGGGCGTCTTTCCTCCCGCCATCATCGACGGCATCATCCGCTACCTGAAGAAGTTCAACGACCAGCAGTTGCGTGAGTCCATCAAAGACAATGAAAAGGAGATCATGAAGCTGGTGAACACCTATCTTCACTGCGGATAGGCAGCCGCTCCCCGCAATTCTTCCAGGAAATCTTTTTTCTTTGCCGACTCGCGGCAGGGTTTGACGTAGTATAAGGCACTGTCGGACCGACCGTTGAAATAGTGCATGGCGGCCAGGTTGAAGCGTGCGTCGTCGAACCAGGGGTCGAGGGCCAGGGTGGCGCGAAGTTCGTTCATGGCCTCCGCCGTGCGGCCGAGCCGGTAGAGGGAGGCCGCATGGTCGTTGAGCACCCTCACCTCGAAGGGAGTGATCCGCAGCGCCTTCGAAAAGGACCGGTAAGCTGCCTCTGCGCTGTCGAGCCGGAACTGCGCCACCCCGATGAACCAGTCGACGGGCAGGGCATTGGGCGTGATCAAGTAGCAGGGGTTGATCGCCTGCCGGCCGTACCGGATCACCTTTCCCGGGTCTTTCCCTTCGTATGCAAACAGGATCCGGGTGT
>DAONFN010000110.1:0-8713 GCA_035403625.1 Bacteroidales bacterium | reverse complement strand
GTCAGGGCTTTCGCCGGGGGCCGGAAAATCCGGTTCTCCAGGACGGAAAAAAGAAGCGTCCGGAATTGTTTGCGCGCAAGTCTCTGCATCCGGCCAACCCTCCGCTCACTTCTTCCATCCGTGACCCGAACGACCACCTGGTGCCCGTGAGCGATCAGTTCCCGGATTGCCGTCGCCTGCCAGCGTTGAAAGGAGGTACCGCTGCAGAGTACGCCGAACCGAAGAGATCGTTTATTATCCTGATTATATTCCAATTACCTGTGTCTTTGCGACAACGCAATCCTGTATAGATCCGATAATTGCTGACCGACCACCGCAGCCGAGTAACGGTCGCCGATCCCCTTCCGGATCAGTTCCCGGTCGTAGCTCCGGCAGCGGTCGAGCATCTTCCCAAGTGCTTCTGTCATGGCCTGTTCATCACCCGTTGGCACGAGCATCCCGTTATTTTCGTTCACCTCGTCGGCCGCCACTCCAGTACGGGTGGCCAGCACCGGTATGCCGCATGCCAGGCTTTCGATCACCACTGTACCGAAGGTCTCAAAACGGCTGGAAAGCACTGTAAAATCAGCACTGCTCATCACTTCTGCGAGATCACTTCCGGTCTTCAACCCGACGAATTGAACGACCGGCGATTCGAGGCCGAGTTCCATCGCATAGGTTTGCAGCCGGTCCCGGTCGGGTCCGTCGCCGACCAATAAGCAGGCGAAGTCACTCCGATCCTTGCTCACTTCCTTAATAGAACGGAGAAAACCGGAAATATTTTTTGACCGGTCGTCGAAGCAGGAGATGTGAACGATCGTTATCCTGTCGCGGAAACTTCCGGTCATTCCTTCGCAGAGGCCGTTCATAACCACATTCGGGACCAGGTGGAATTGAGGATGATCGATCCCGCACCGGCGCATAGCCTCTCTCAGGGGACCGGAAACGGCTGTTACCACTGCGGCTTTCCCTACAACGAAGCGGGTCATCCATTTTCTGAAGATCCCGCGATAGCTGTCGGATCCCTCCAGGTACCTCGACCAGTGCTCGGAGATGACCAGCGGGGTTTTATTTTTTCTTGCCAGCAGCCAGCCGATCACCCCCATTCGGGTAAGAATGTGGGAATGGATGACATCCGGTTCAAACCCGCGGATGCTGCGGAAGGCCATCCGGTACATCCGCCAGAATCGCCGTGCATCGCGCAACCGGCCAAACCATGAGCCCGCTGTCCCGGCGGCCTGGTAATAAACGCGCAACACCCTGACCCCGTTTTCGTTGCAGAAGTCGCTCTCCAGTGTTGACGGGCATTGCGGATCGGGTACGGCATAAATCACCGCCACATCGCAGAACGCTGCCAGGGCTTCTGCCTGTCGCTGGATGAACAACCCGGGCATCGGGTCGTACCGGTCGGGATACCAGCGGGGAAGGAAAAGTATGTGTAAACGCCTGTCCAATTTACGGTTTATGATTTTCGTAAGACTCCATAGGGGAAATTGACGGCTCACCAAATTTCATAAATCCATCTGATTTCCGAAAGAAAAGTTTTCAAGCACACCGAGTGCATTCCTGAGCCGGGCCGGGCCCGTTCCCCGAACAACGGCGAACGGCCATCTCCTGTCAGTTAACTCCTTGTAATACAGATTGAAGAGAAACTGCCGACGGTCGGGATGTTCGCGAAGCGGATCATATTCCCAGGGCAAGTCGATATCGCAAAGAAGGTAAAGACTGTAACCCGGTTTCCCGAGGTTTTTCAGAATCCAGGGATCGCACCGTCCATACCGGACTTCGCTCCATATTTTAGTCACCAGGAGTTCGGTATCGCAGAACAGCCAGCGATGGGAGATCCGCTCCTTTTCCTTCTCCGACGCCAGTTGCCCCCTTGCAATCTCCCGGATATCAGATTCTTGATAGGGTCTGCCAAGCCGGTCCAGGTATTCGCGGGCGAATTCGGGCACCCAGGGTTCGTCGTAATGGGCTGCCAATTCGGCTGACAGTTGTGACTTGCCTGTGGATTCAGGACCCGTAACGGCGATTTTCCGGATCATGCGGGTAGCTTTGTCCTCCATTCCCGGTATCCCAGGATGGCGATTACGGTGAATACCAGGTACTGAAAGCTGCTGAACCACAATCCCTGCCAGGCAAGCAAGACCGTCATGACCGAATCGGCCGAGATCCACAACAACCAGTTTTCGATGCGTTTCCGCGACAGCAGCCACTGGGCGACCATGTATACCGCTGTGGTAGCGGCATCCCAGCCCGGCACAGGGCTTTCGGTATAGCGGATCAGCACCCAGCGAATAGCGATGAAAAAAACAACGGCCGCTGCGAGGTTCAGCGCCATTTCCCGGCGGGAGCACCGGGAAATACGGATCGTTCCCTCACCGTCGGTCTTCCGCGTCCAGTTATACCAGCCATAGACGCTCATGACAAAGAAAAATGCGTTTATCGCTGCGTTGGCATACAGCCGCGAAATGAAGAAGATGTAGATGTAGATCAGCACGTTGACGATCCCCAGCGGGAAAGCCCAGGCACTCTCCTTCTTCATGAACCAGACACAGGCCAGCCCGAATGCCACGGCTGTCACCTCGGGGTAGGTGGTCTCAAAAGGTCCCAACTGTACGGTGCCGGCCATATCCATGGGCGCAAAGGTAACGTTAATCGGAAAGACCCTCACGGCGGGTGCAACCTTTTACGGTGCATCCCCGTAAAATCCTTTACTACGTGTCAATTATCAGGGATTCTTCATGTTCCACCTGTTTCACCATCAGCTCCCGTTTATTGTCAACCTGCTGATCCTTTTGCTGTCAGCCAAACTCCTCGGAGAACTGGCCGAGCGATTCCGTCAGCCATCGATGATCGGGGAGGTGCTTGCAGGGGTGATCCTGGGGCCCTCCATACTGAACATCATCCCGGGGCCGGGTGAACTGACGGTGATCGCTGAACTTGGGGTATTCATGCTGATCGTGCTGGCGGGAATGGAGATCGAGGTGGAGGAGATCCGGAATTCGATCCGCGGAAAAAACCTGTTGGTGGCTCTTTTCGGTTTCCTGGTGCCCATGGCCAGTGGCATCGGGCTCGGTCTGATCTTCCACTTCTCCAATACCTTCTCGATCTTCCTGGGGCTCTGTATTGCCATAACGGCGCTCCCGGTCAGCATCCGCATCCTGATCGACCTCGGGAAACTGAGATCGGATATCGGTCAACAGATCATCTCGGCTGCCATTTTCAACGACATTGTCGCGCTCCTGATCCTGGGTATCATCCTGGATTTCAACACAGCTGCCAAAAACATCGGGGACCTTACCTTTTCGATCTTCTTTACCGTTCTGAAAGTCGGCACTTTCACAGCTTTCCTCCTGGTGGCCTACCGGTTTTTCAAACTGGCCAAACGCAAGGTGAACGTGATAAACCCCCGGATGAACCGGTTCTTTCATTACCTGCGGGGCCAGGAATCGATCTATGCGCTGGTGATCCTTTTCGTGCTGGTCTTTTCGAGTATTTCGGAACTGCTGGGACTGCATTTCGTGGTCGGGGCCTTTTTCGGCGCCATCCTGCTTCCGCGGAGCATGTTCTCGAGCCGCGATCTGGAACGGGTCCAGCGGAGCATTTCGGGGATCACCATGGGTTTTCTTGCACCGGTATTCTTCGCGACGATGGGTATTGCCTTTAATTTCGCATCCCTGAACAACGGCCTGCTTCTCACGGTGGTCCTGTTCGCATCTTTTTTCAGCAAGATCTTCGGCGGCTACCTGGGGGGGAGGCTGGCCGGTTTCGATCGTCCGCGGGCCATCACCCTGGGGTTTGGGCTCAACGCCCGGGGAATCATGGAACTGGTGATTGCCAATATTGCACTGAATAAAGGATTCATCGACACCACGATATTCTCGATCCTGGTACTTATGGCGATGCTCACCACGCTTCTCACCCCTATTTTCCTGCGTTCGGGATTTACTTTCATCGACCGTCGGAACGGGCATCTGCCTCAATCTTATCCATAATTTTTAACAATCCTGTTCTGAATGCCTATTTCTTAGTAATTTTCCGGCCTGATCCCTTGTCGGGCAACAGACTTTGCTAACGATTATACCATGTTCGGTCTCGATACCACTTACACCCTCCTGCTGATCCTGTGCCTGCTGGCTGCTGCCGCTTTCGAGTTCATCAACGGGTTTCATGATACGGCCAACGCCGTCGCCACTGTGATCTATACCCACTCGTTGCAGCCTACCACCGCCGTGATCTGGTCGGGTATCTGGAACTTCATCGGCGTCAATGTCGGCGGTATTGCAGTGGCCGTGGGGATCGTCAACCTGATCCCCCTCGAAATGCTGGTTGACCAAAACCTCGCCCACAGCATCGCGATGATTTTTTCGCTGATCGTGACGGCGATCATCTGGAACCTGGCTACATGGTACATCGGCCTCCCCTGCAGCAGTTCGCATACCCTGATCGGCTCGATCTTCGGCGTCGGCATTGCCTTCATGCTGCTGCCGGGCAGCCATGCCGTAGTGTTGAACTGGCATAAGATGCGGGATGCGATCATGGCCCTGTTCATTTCGCCGGTTTTCGGCTTCGGACTCGCTCTGCTGCTGATGTGGGTGCTGGCGAGACTGATCCGGAACAAAGAGATCTTCAAAGCCCCGTCGGGGAAAAAGCCTCCCCCGTTGTGGATCCGCTCGATCATCATCCTCACCTCAACCAGCGTCAGCTTTGCTCACGGATCGAATGACGGGCAAAAGGGGATCGGGCTGATCATGCTGATCCTCATAGGGTTCGCTCCCGCCTATTTCTCCATCGACCGGACCAAGAGTGCAGAAAAACTTCGGGTAGAGACCCGGACGATCGAGTGGACGATACGGAAAATCGACACTTCGCGCCTGACCCTTGCCGACCGGCAGAATTATCATGAGATCCTCGGAAACCTGGCCGCGATCAGAGTGAATCTTACGGGTGTGATCGATTTCAGCCACCTGAATAAGTCCTCAAGTTTCGGCATCCGGACTGCCATCCTGACCGTGGCCAAGAAGTCGGAAGCGATGCTGGCCAACATGAACAGCCGGAACAATACGCTCACCAAAGCCCAACTGGACGTCATCAGGACCAACCTTAAAAAATTCCGGTCCAACACCGAGTACTCGCCGCGATGGGTGATCCTGCTTGTGTCGGTCGCCCTCGGGATGGGAACCATGATCGGGTGGAAGAGGATCGTGGTCACCATCGGTGAAAAGATCGGGAAAACCCAGCTCACCTACGCCCAGGGCGCTTCGTCGAACCTCATCGCTGCCAGCACCATTGTGGTCTCTTCCACCCTTGGGATGCCGGTCAGCACCACTCATGTCCTTTCGTCGGCCGTAGCCGGGACGATGGTAGCCGGATCGGGGCGCCAGAACCTGAAGATGGGGACGGTGAAGAGCATTCTCATCGCCTGGCTGATCACCCTGCCGGTGACCATTGTGCTGTCGGGCGGACTCTTTTTCCTGCTCCGGATGATCTTTCAATAAAAAACACGCATGACAGACCTGATCAAGCAATTCATCGACATCATCCTGCACATCGATGTGCACCTTCAACTGTGGGTCACCGAATACCGGTCGTGGACCTACCTTCTTCTCTTCCTGATCATCTTCATGGAGACAGGATTCGTGGTAACCCCTTTCCTGCCGGGCGATTCCCTTATCTTCGCAGCAGGTACCATCGCCGCACTCGACGGGCATCCTCTCCAGGTAGCCATCGTCGTACCGCTGCTGGTCGGAGCTGCCTTCGGAGGCGACAACGCGAACTACTTCATCGGACGCCTGCTCGGCAAGACGGTTTACGAAAAGAATTACCGGCTCATCCGTCGCGAATACCTCGACAAGACGCATGCCTTTTACGAGAAACACGGGGGTAAGACCATCATCATCGCCCGGTTCATGCCGATCATCCGCACCTTCGCGCCCTTTGTGGCGGGGGTAGGAAGCATGAGCTACCTGCGTTTTATATCCTTCAGCATCGCCGGCGCCATCCTCTGGGTAGGGTCATTCGCGCTGGCCGGTTATTTCTTCGGCAATATCCCCCTGGTAAAGAACAACTTCACACTCGCCATCCTCACCATCATCTTCCTCTCTCTTATGCCCATGATCATTGCCGTTGCAAAAAAAACCTTCGGCAGGAAACAAGGTTAATATGGAGCGGACCGCGCATAAGGGACAGATCGACAGGGTGACCGCTGCAGGGCTGATCGTGACCCTGGGCATCATTTATGGCGACATCGGCACCTCGCCCCTGTACGTGATGCGGGCCATCATCGGAGGCGCTCACATCCTCAACGCGCAGTTTATCCTGGGAGGTCTCTCGTGCATCTTCTGGACCCTCACGCTGCAAACCACCATCAAATACATCCTGTTTGCCATCCGTGCCGACAATAAAGGGGAAGGAGGCATCTTCGCGCTTTTCGCGCTGGTTCGGAAAAGAGCTAAATGGGCGTTCCTCTTTGCCATGATCGGGGGATGCACCCTGCTGGCCGACAGCATCATCACTCCCGCTATCACGATCGTGTCGGCGGTCGAAGGAACCCTCATCCGGAATCCCCGTATCCCGGTTGTCCCCATTGCCCTGATCATCATCACCATCCTCTTCCTGATCCAGAAATTCGGGACAAGGATGATCGGGCGTTCCTTCGGCCCTCTCATGCTGATCTGGTTTTCCATGCTCGGCGTACTCGGCTTTATCCAACTGGCCGGGTATCCGCAGGTGCTGGCGGCCATCAACCCGATGTATGCCTATGAATTTCTGACCAAATTCCCGGGCGGGTTCGTGCTGCTGGGGGCTGTATTCCTCTGTACCACCGGCGCCGATGCCCTCTATTCCGACCTGGGCCATTGCGGAAGAAACAACATCCGCGCCACGTGGGGGTTCGTCAAAGTATGTCTGCTGCTCAACTACTTCGGCCAGGGTGCGTGGCTGCTGATGAATGTGGACTACATCAACGAATGGACCAATCCGTTTTTCGCCATCATGCCGCACTGGTTCCTGCTCCCGGGGATCCTCATTGCCACCGTAGCCGCCATCATCGCCAGCCAGGCCATGATCACCAGTTCCTTTACCCTCATCAGCGAAGCCATCTCGCTGAACTTCTGGCCAAAAGTACGCATCAACTACCCCACCAACATCAAGGGGCAGATGTACATCTCGAGCATCAACTGGATCCTCTATGTGTGCTGCATCTGTATCGTGCTCTTCTTCCGCAAATCATCGAACATGGAGGCGGTTTACGGTCTAACGATCAACATCACCATGCTGATGACCACCATGCTGCTCGGGGTTTGGCTCTATTACCGGCATGTTCCCAAATCGATCCTGCTGCTGTTCCTGGTGGTCTACCTCTCAATCGAGATGTCCTTCCTCGTAGCCAACCTCAATAAATTCCTCCACGGCGGGTATTTCACCTTCCTCCTGGGAAGCATCCTCTTCATTATCATGTATGTATGGTACCAGGGAAGGAGGATCAAGAACAGTTTCATCGAGTTCCTGCCGGTCGCCAATTATTTCGATATGCTGAAGGCGCTGGCCCGGGATGCCAGCATCCCAAAGTATGCGTCCAACCTGGTCTTCCTGACCAAGGCCAACCGGGAGACCGACATCGAGTCGAAGATCATCTACTCCATCTTCAACAAACAGCCCAAGCGGGCCGATACCTACTGGATGCTGCACATCGACATTCTCGACGAACCTCACATGCTTGAATACCAGGTTTCCCACCTGATCCCGGGGGTCCTGATCAAGATCGACTTCCGCGTCGGGTTCAAGGTACAGCCACGGATCAACCTCTTTTTCAGGCAGGTGGTGGAAGAGATGAGCCGCAACCGGGAGATCGACCCATTGAGTCACTACGATTCCCTTCGCGAGTTCCACGTCGCGAGCGATTTCCGGTTCGTGGTGATCGACCGGATCCAGAATTACGATTTCGATTTCCCTCCCCGGGAGCAATTTATCATGGACATGTACGCTGTGCTGAAACGGTTCGGCATCAGCGACGTGAAAGCGCTCGGCCTCGACACCAGCAACGTCACGGTCGAGACCGTTCCCCTTTATATCGATAAGGAGATACCGGTGCTGCTTTCCAGGACGGAGAAGTACCGGGACCCGAGATAGCGAACGGGCAGGCGGGCAATTCTCCGGACCGGAACAGGATTGTGGAATTATTTGGTACCTTTGCCCGCTTTTCGCATCTAAAACTATTCAGCCATGCGAAGCTCTGTTCATAAAGGGCATAACCAGTCCCTTTCGGCCATCGGCCTTCTCATCACCCTCGGCATCATATACGGCGACATCGGGACATCCCCCCTGTACGTCATGAAGGCCATTACCGGGGGCGCCGCGTCGATCACGCCACCGTTCATCATGGGAGGGCTTTCATGCATCTTCTGGACACTTACCCTTCAGACCACCCTCAAATACATCATCATCACGCTGCGGGCCGACAACAACGGTGAAGGGGGTATATTCTCCCTGTTCGCCCTGATCCGTAAGCGGGCCAAGTGGGCTTACGTACTGGCGATTGTCGGTGGAAGCACCCTTCTCGCCGACGGCGTCATCACCCCGTCGATCACCATCGTTTCGGCCGTTGAGGGGCTCGGGATCGTCAATCCCCGCATCCCGGTGGTTCCGATCGTCATTATCATCATTACAGGGCTCTTCTTTGTGCAGAAATTCGGTACGAAGGCAGTCGGGGAATCGTTCGGCCCGATCATGT
>DAONFN010000109.1:0-8731 GCA_035403625.1 Bacteroidales bacterium | reverse complement strand
ATCCGCGGTTTGTATGTCTTGGCCTTATGGGTATTTCCATTGTCCATTGTCCATTCTTGTCCAACTTTTCGTCCGCTGGTTTTCCATACATAAATAAAAAAAAGTAGTACCTTTGCAGCACCATTGGCCCCGTAGTTCAATTGGATAGAATGGCAGATTCCGGTTCTGTTGGTTGGGGGTTCGAGTCCCTTCGGGGTCACGGGAAATTTAAAAGCTCTTGTAAAAGAATAACTTACAAGGGCTTTTTTTTTATTTGATTGATCATATAACTGAACATCCGCTTTTACAATGCTTCATAGCTCTTATTCGTAGGTATGAAATTTAAATCGAAGTGCATAAAATTTGATAGGCGAATAGTCCGGCATCCAGGTGTGGGTATAATACGCTGCTACCCGGTTGCGAAATTGGGTCAAGGGCACATCCGGGGTTCTTAGCCATGATTTCTCATTGTTAGAAACATTGTTAAAAGGAATTTCCGGGCACGGTTTAATTTAAAAAATTTTCAGTACCTTCATAAAGCGATTTTAATCGGTAATTTGTTAGGTTATTATCCTTACAAAAATAGGATTTAATAATTCTATATGAGTTTGTTATGCATAATGGAAAATCCTTGTACCCGGTGGTTCATGAAGTATCGGATCCCATTCCGTGTTATCGGGTTTTCTGATAAATTAACTTTTATAAGGAAGGTATGAAAAAGAAATTTTTACTGATCAGTATGATGGTTTTGCTTTTCGGGGCAATGACCTATGGGCAATCGGCGACCGCAACGGTTGCCACGGTTCAGGGGATTCCGGGCGACTTTGTTTCGGTGCCTGTCACGGTGACGAATTTCAGCAGTGTCGGGGCCATTACCCTGAAGTTCAAGCACACCAAAGGCGTTCTTAGTTATGTAGGGGTCACCAATTTATTTCCGGGATTCTCGCCGCTGATCGGCCACACCGACACCACCGTCAGCATTGTGTGGTCGTCCCTGTCGCCCATAACCGTGGCCAATGGTATGTTGTTACAGGTCAATTTTCAATACCACGGGACCAGTACCCCGTTGACCTTCTTTAATTGTGCTGTCGCCTCAGGAGTTCCCCCCGTTCCGGTTTCGGTGACCTATACCAACGGCAGCGTAAGTCCGAACCAGGCGCTGGCGAATCAGGCCCGGATCGGCACAACCACTGCCGCTTCCTCCGGTTCCCTGGTGTCGGTCCCGCTCTATTATCCGGTATTTACCACCAATGCCGGTTCCCTGACCCAAAAGATTCAATACGACCCATCGGTGCTGACTTTCCAGGATATAACCCCGAAAGGGAACCTTACCGGCACCATGGGAGGCGCAGCGAACGGAATCTTATCGCTGGCCTGGACAAGCCTTACAGGTGCCAACATCGGGTCACCCGGCGATTCCATCCTCCTGAATTTCATCTATAACGGAACGGCCAACACACCGCTGAATTTTTCGACCGGTTGTGTCATTACTACCACAGCCAGCGTCAACATCCCGGTCAGCTATTTCAACGGGATGGTTATTGCTCCGCTCCCAACCTGTACGCCATCAGTGACTACTGAAGCTATTTCAGCAATCACCGCGAACACGGCTACGGGCGGCGGAACGGTGACCTCCGATGGCGGTGTTCAGGTAACGGAACGGGGTGTCTGCTGGAGTACAGCAACCAATCCGACCCTGGCTGACAGCCACACCTCCGACGGATCAGGTTTGGGAACATTTACCAGCGCAATCACCGGTCTGACGGCCAACACGACCTATCATGTCAGATCCTATGCAACCAATTCCTGCGGAACATCGTATGGCGAAGATATCGCTTTTACCACGGCCTGTGACATTCTCCTTCCGGTGAGCGTCACGATCGGCGCCTCGGTCAACCCGGTTTGTGCCGGCAGCAGTGTGACTTTTACGGCAACCCCCGTCAATGGCGGGGCTTCGCCTACCTACCAGTGGAAAGTTAATTCGGTAACCATCTCCGGGGCGACCAATTCGACTTTCATCTATGCTCCTGCCGACGGCGATCAGATTTACTGTGTGCTCACGTCCAGCGCAACCTGTGTCTCCGGAAATCCGGCCACTTCCAATACCATCACCATGTCGGTAACCCCGTCGGTTCCGGTGAGTGTGACCATCGGAGCCTCCGCCACCATTGTCTGTGCAGGAACACCTGTCACGTTCAATGCAGTCGCGGTCAACGGGGGGCCTTCGCCTGCCTATCAATGGAAGATTAATTCAGTCACCATTTCGGGAGCGACAAATTCCTCGTTTACCTATACACCGCTCGATGGCCAACAGTTCACCTGTGTGCTAACCTCCAGTCTCACCTGCGTTTCCGGAAACCCGGCCACCTCCAATGTCATTGCGGTTACAGTGAATCCGTTATTGACGGTGGGTGTTTCCATTACGGCATCCTCGCAGGCTGTCTGTGCCGGTTCTGTCGTCACATTTACAGCAATTCCGGTTAATGGCGGATCGGCGCCGGTCTATCAATGGCAGGTAAATGGTACCGCAGCGGGCACCAGCAGTCCGACCTATACTTATTTACCGGCCAACGGAGATGTGGTGCGTTGTATCCTCACTTCCAACGTTGCTTGTCCGACCGGAAATCCCGCCACTTCGAATTCCATAACGATGACGGTTCACCCGGATCAGATCCCGTTCTTAACAGGTCCTGCCTATGTGATCGTGGGTAGCAGCGGAAACAGTTATGCTACCAATCCCGGCATGACCGGCTATGCCTGGTCCATCTCTTCCGGCGGCTCCATCACGGCAGGCGGGGGAACCAATACGGTGACGGTTACCTGGGCATTGGCTGGAACCCACACCATCAGCGTGCAGTACACCGACCCGACCGGATGTTCCGCATCAACCCATGCCAGCCTGGCTGTCGTGGTGGCCAACTATATACCTACCTCCTGCAGCAATTCCAATTTCCAGCAGGGGACCTTCGATAACTGGTCGGGATGTTGGGGAACCTGGGTGAACGGAATCTTTACACCACCGTGCCAGCAAAACACATGGAACAATACACCCGCTGGCGGTAATTTCTCGATACAGACTGCGGGGGCAGATCCCTGTATTCCGCAGTTGCAGAAAGTGTTCCCGGGCGATGCGTATTCCGCGTTGATCGGGGTCAGACAATGTACCCCTGGTGGAGGAGGTTACGTTGACCGGATTGCCTATCCGATCACTTATGACCCGAACAGCAGTTTCATCTCCTGGCGGTCGGCGGTAGTTTTTGCCGGGTTTGACGATCCTGCTCATGTTACTGCAAACCAACGTCCCCGTTTCCAGGTCACCATCCTGGATCACAATACCGGTGATACCCTGGATTTTCCCTGTGGAAGGTTTGACCTTTTTCCCGGGGATGGCGTCACTACCTGGAGTGCCGGACCCGATAACCTCCAATGGAAAGATTGGAGTATAACCGGAATGGATCTTTCCCGCCTGGCCAATATTAGTGACGGACAGCAGGTTGACATTGTATTTCAGGTGCACGGCTGCGCCCTGGGCGATCATACCGGCTATGCCTATGTCTCGTTGGTTTGCCAACCCATGACCGTGTCCATTTCGGGATGCGAAGGCAACAACACCGTACAGCTAACGGCTCCTCCGGGTTTCGCGACATACGAATGGCAGGGTCCGGTCTGCGCCACCTGTTCCCCGACTACCACCACCGGGAGCACCCTGACCATAAACAACGCCCTGTCGGGATGGAAATATTTTCTGACAATGACCTCCTTTTATCCTTCGTGCACGGTTCAGGTTCTCGACACTACGCTGCACATCACTTCCATCAATCCCCATTTCGAAATAGTGCCCGGGTGCGTCGGTTCCCCGTCGGTCTTCACCGACAATTCGGTGATCAATCAGCATGCCACCAGCGACCGGATCTGGAATTTCGGGGACGGGACGGCGACCGTCACAGTTCAAACGGCCACCGTGACCCATACTTACACGACTCCCGGTTCCTATCAGGTTTCGCTTACCCGGACCTCCACCGATCCCTGTTCAAAAACCTATACCGCTACCGTGACCATCAACCCGCTGCCGGTTCCGACCATAACAGGCGCTACCTCGTCGTGCTTCGGCGCTACCGGAGTCGGTTATGCCACCGAAACGGGGAAAACGAATTACCTGTGGTCGATCGAACCGGCCGGGGCCGGAACCATCACAGCCGGAATGAATACCAACAGCATCCTGGTGACCTGGAACACGGTGGGGACTCTTTCGGTGAAGGTGAATTATACCGATGCCGGCGGTTGTACAGCAACGCTTCCGGCAACCCAAACCGTGACGGTTTATGCACGCCCGGTACCTACCATTACGGGCGCTACCAGCGCGTGTAAAGGATCCACCGGAATGATCTACCTGACGGAACCCGGGAACAGCAACTACAACTGGATCCTCTCCTCAGGCGGAACAATTACTGCCGGAGCCGGTACGGCAAGTATCACCGTGACCTGGACCGATTCGGGGATGCAACTCATGCTCATCAATTACACCGATATACATGGGTGCAACGCATTGGTACCGGGCAATATCGCCGTTACAGTGAACCCGCTCCCGACAGTAAACCCCGTCAGCAGTCAGGTGGTCTGCAACGGAGCCCCGACTGCCCCGGTGGTCTTCACCGGATCGGTAGCTCAGACGCAGTACTCCTGGATCAATTCGGATCCCTCTATCGGATTGGCAGCCGCAGGGACGGGAACAATCACTACATTTACCTCCCTCAACACGGGATCTATCCCCGTTACGGCTACCATCCAGGTGACGCCCTCCTATACCAGCGGCGTGACCTGTACCGGTGTGCCAACCTCGTTCACCATCACGGTAAATCCGACACCCCAGGTGGTACCCGTACAGGATCAGACATTCTGCAATGGCAATGCTGTACCTGCCACCATCCTGAGCAGCACCGTGACCGGGGCTACCTTTACGTGGACCAACAGCAATCCCGCCATCGGGCTGGCAGCCGCCGGTTCGGGCAACATTCCCGCGTTCACTGCCGTCAATTCCGGATCGACGCCTGTTATAGCGCTGATAACCGTGACGCCACAGGCCAGCCAGTGTACAGGGCCTCCCATCACCTACCAGATTGTCGTTAACCCTTCGCCGGTCCCAACCATAGCCGGCCCTGCCACAGCCTGTATCAACGCGCAATCGACCTTTGTGACCGAAGCAGGAATGACCGGTTACGACTGGAGTGTTTCAACCGGCGGGACCATCGTTTCGGGATTAAATACCAATCAGATTGTGGTTCAATGGCTGACCATAGGCTCCAAGACCGTGGAGGTAAGCTACACCAACCTGAATCAATGTACTGCCCTTGTACCATCAACAAAAACCATTACCGTCGTACCCCTTCCGGTTCCGTCGCTGTCGGGAGCAAACCAGGTATGCCAGGGAAATTCTTCGGTTTATACTACCGAGTCCGGAATGACCAACTATCAATGGAATGTCTCCCCGGGAGGTTCCATCACTTCCGGGGGAAGCTTTAATTCCAGTACTGTTACCGTCAAGTGGAATACACCCGGCGCACAGAGCGTGAGCATAAGCTATACAGATGCTTATGGATGCGCGCCGTTGATGCCTTCGGTTTGGCCGGTGCAGGTTTATTTATCCTCGCCTTCCCTTTCAGGGCCCGTCTCCTCCTGTGAAGGCGCAACCGGCATCATCTACACGACCGATACGGGAAAAACCGGTTATGTCTGGACCATTTCGCCGGGTGGAACCATCACTTCCGGCGCTGGCACCCATGCCATAACAGTTACCTGGACAGCAGCAGGTCAGCAATCAGTGGGTGTCACTTACAACGGTCCGGGCGGGTGTTTTAATCCCAACCCGACCATCCTCGCGGTGAATGTGATTTCACTCCCGGGCGCTGCCGGAACCATCACCGGTCCGGCGTCGGTATGCGTGGGTTCGACCGGAATTCAGTATAGTATTGAACCGGTTCTGAATGCCACGACCTATCTGTGGACGGTGCCCACAGGCGCTATGATCACCGGCGGTGCGGGAACTCCATCGATCACGGTCGACTTCCCGAATTATGTCACCACCGGTGTGATGAAAGTCCTGGGATCCAATGGATGTGGAAACGGTACCTATTCACCCGACCTCAACATCAGTGTTAATGCTGCCCTCACGGGTCAGGCAAACCTGGTCAACTTTACAGTCGGGGCGGGACAACAGCAGTGCCTGGCCGTACAAACCATCACCACCGGAGGCAGCTCACCCGGATTCATTGTCGAAAACGGAGGTTCAGTGACCTTCATTGCCAGCCAAAGGATCGGATTCCTGCCTACTTCGGCGGTCAGGGCGGGTGGGTACCTTCATGCCTATATCACCACCCAGTGCATACCCTGTAACGGAACTTCGACACCTTCAAATTCAGTGGTTTCGGGTTCCGGGAATACGACCGGGGAACCTGCGGGTCAATCCGGTTTCGTAAGGGTTTATCCCAATCCGACTTACGATCAGGTGACCGTGGAACTCACTGATGGAATGACACGTGCCGAAATAACTGTTTACAGCATGGTGGGTGAGAAATTGTTCAACCAGGCGCTGGACGGCGAAACGGTATTCAGGTTCGACCTCTCAGAACGACCTGCCGGAATATACCTGGTTCACGTGCAGTCGGGAGATAAATCGGAGATCGTAAAAATTGTGAAGAGATAATCCCAAAAGGATTTTTAATGACATCGCCCGCATCCCGGAACACCGTCCGGGATGCGGGTATGTTTCCGGGTTATTGGTCAGTCTTTTTCAGAAGGTTGTCGACCATACTTTTCAGCTCCTCAATTTGCTTCTGCTGATCGAGCAGCCTCTTTTCCTGTGATTCCAGTTTTGCTCCCTGGGCCGCGATCACTGCATCCCAGTCGGCCGCTGTTTTCTTCTGTTCATTGATCATATGCTGCTGTTCCTGGACGGCTTTCACCAGGGGAACAACGAATTCGGCGTAGCGGAGGCCATAGAGTCCATTGGCATTCTCCGGTCTGTCGATGCCGCTGAACTCGAATCCCAGGTTGCGTGCTGCCTGTTCCACCTCCTGGGCGATAAAGCCGGTGGTGACCGGCGAGTAGGGATCACCGGATAAGAATTTTGAATCCGGATGTGTTTCGCTGATACTGCGGTGACGGTCGCTGACCCCGGTGAAATCATTCAGCTTTTCGCGGTTCAGCCGGTAGGTGACCGGCCGTAATTGCTCTATGAACCGCAGCCCGGGCACATTCTCCGCAACCTGCTCCTTGAACCTTTCGTCGGAGATGTTGCTCCAGTTAACATAACCGCCGATTGAGGTGACAAAGACATTCCCAATGCGGACCATGTTGCTGGCTGTTGCTGTGGCATCGATACCTATACAGGTCGTATTTGCATAAGCGTTTGAGTTTGGACCTGTATTGTATCCTAAAGCCGTGTTATAGGATCCGGAAGTATTAAGGTTTAGCGAACTGGCTCCAACTGAAGTATTTTGCCATCCCGATGTGGTACTGCCGAGTGAATTGTATCCAACAGCAGTGTTTGAATTACCGGTTGTGCTGTTGAATAAAGAACTGGCGCCAAAAGCTGTGTTAATGTACCCTGTCGTATTTGAAAATAAGGCATAGTGTCCGTTTCCGGTATTGTTATTACCAGTCGAATTTGTTTCCAGTGCCCGGTATCCGGTTCCTGTATTGTTGTACCCGGTATTGTTCGACTTAAGCGTCCAGTATCCTGTGGCAGTGTTACTGTATCCTTTTGTATTGTACATGAGCGCCTTTGAACCGATAGCCGTATTGCCCACAGCCTCTGCACTGTTCGTTGCGTTTATTCCGTTTTTAAGTAACGCCGAATCTCCGATGGCAACCAGGTTGCTCCGGGTAGTATTGGAATACAACGCATTTGCTCCCATGGCAACGTTTGAGTTGCCTGAGGTGTTTGACCATAATGCAGTGAAACCAACCGCTGAATTGTTTGATCCGGTTGTGTTGTATGTCATCGCACTGGATCCATAAGAGGTATTGTACGACCCCGTCGTGTTATTTTCCAGGGCAAAATTGCCCGATGCAGTGTTCATGTTGCCGGTCGTATTGTCGTACAAAACCATAAAACCATGGGCGGTATTGTGAACTCCAAGGGTATTGGAGTAAAGAGTATTACAACCCACCGCTGTATTGCTGTATCCTTTCGTATTGTACATGAGCGCCTTCGACCCTATTGCCGTATTACCCGTTGCCTCTATGCTGCCCGTAGCATTGATCCCGTTTTTGAGTAACGCCGAATCGCCGATGGCAACCAGGTTGCTCCGGGTGGTATTGGAATACAAAGTACTGGATCCCATTGCAACATTGGAGCAGCCAGAGGTGTTTGACACCAATGCAGTGAAGCCAACTGCAGTGTTGTTTGATCCGGAGGTGTTGTTTACCAATGCATCGCCTCCCGATCCGGTGTTCCTGATTCCTGTGGTGTTGTAATGCAATACCCCGAATCCATAGGCGGTGTTGTGCGTTCCAAGTGTATTGGAGTATAACGCAATGGAACCAACGGCGGTATTCCAGGAGCCTTTGGTATTCGAGAAAAGGGCTTTCGAACCGACTGCCGTATTGGAAACCCCTTCAGTACTTCCGGTTGTAATGTTTCCGTTATTGTACAGGGCTGAATCGCCTATGGCCACCAGGTTGCTTTTAAATGTGCTGTTGTATAATGCCTTTATTCCTATTGCGACATTCGAAAATCCGGAATGATTGGAAT
>DAONFN010000108.1:0-8744 GCA_035403625.1 Bacteroidales bacterium | reverse complement strand
ATGCATGCTTCTCCTCACATACGGAGCCCGCACTGTTTTGGCTATGCAGTGGTTTCGCCGATCAGCACCCGGCGAAGCAGGGCAATGGTTAGGAGGCAATGGACAATAGGCAATAGATCTTCCTCCAAGGGGAGGGAGAGGACGGGAGAGGGTAAACTGGCAGTATTTATAGATGAAAGGATCTTGATGAAGTTGGATGAATTGATGAAACAGGGAGAGTCCCAGCGGCTGGAATTCAAGGAGTCGTTTGGGAAGGAGACGGTGGAAACAGTGGCCGCATTTTCCAACGCTTCAGGAGGCGTCATTCTGATCGGGGTGGATATGAAAGGTAAGGTGAATGGAATTAAGTACTATGAGGAGAGTATAAAGGATTGGGCCAATATGATAAAACAGGCCACCCTACCTCAGATTTTTCCTGAAATCAGTCCGGTCCTGGTGGAAAATAAATGGATTGTATCTGTTTTTGTGCAAGAGTACCCCGTGAAACCGGTGAGTTGCAAAGGCAAGTATTTCAAACGGATCGGTGCCTCCAATCATCAGATACCGGTGTGTGAAATCGTTGAAATGCAATTATTCAGTATCAACAACTCCTTTGTTTCCTTCCTGGTGGGCGATACATTGGCTGACCTGCAGATGGTTCGGGTCGGAAATTTCTTCCGGATATTTAAAGAACTCGAAGGGAATCAGGAAATTACCTTCACCTTCGAATCAACCAACGGGATGATTCGAAGCCTGCTGAAAGTTTCTCCTGCTCCAACCGAATCCAATCCCCCGCTGAGTACCATGCAGGATGCCATACAAGATAGCATGCAAGCAACCATGCAAGTGAAATCACTGGTATGTGCGGTTACCGGGGAGATGAGCCGGAAAGAGATCCAGGATAAATTGACTCTCCAGAACAGGGATTATTTCAGAAAATCCTATTTGATACCGGCGTTAACAATTGGTTTGGTAGAACTTACGCTGCCGGATAAACCAAACAGTAAAAATCAAAAATACAGACTGACGGAAAAAGGAGTAAAAATGAAACAGAAATGGACCGAAATAACCAACTGACAAACTGCCATGTCGCAATGGAACTGGAATAAGTTATAAAGGTGACACACACCATCCACATACCGCGTAATTCGTTGGTCACGGGAATTGTCTTGTGGCTGATGATGCCGTTTCTGGTATGGACCGGCGCCCTCCCGGCATCGGCCCAGACCACGGAGCCGGATACGGTATGCCTGGGTGTTACCAAACCTTACTGGGTAAACCCGGCGCCCGGTTCCACCTACCATTGGGAACTCGGCGGGGTGCCGCAAACCCCGACTTCGACTACGGATACGGTGACCATTACCTGGAATGCGACCGGCGATTTCATCCTGACGGTACAGGAGACCACTTCGACCTTTTGCCTCGGACCCGTAGACACATTAAAAATACATGTCATCCACGATCCGCCGGTCTTCATTCCGCCGGAATTGCCCGGCGGCTTCTGCCCGGAGGATATCTCCAACGCCATTTACCAGCCGGGCGGCACCTACTACGTCAATGACCTGGTCCCGCCAAGGCCCGACTACTATCTTCTGACCCAGGGAAGCACCCTGCTTAATTACACTGTTCAGCCGCAAGGTTGTCCAGGCAGCCTCTCGGTTACCTGGGTGATCGATTTCGCCGGCCCTCTTCCGCTCGACTTAACAGGAAATGGTCAGATCTCCACCGCCATCCCGGCCACCGGCATCCAATTCCCCATCGGGAACAATGTGATCACCTGGACCGTGACCGATATCACCGGCACGATCACGACCTATTCGGTTACCCTGGTTGTCCTGCCCAGGCCCGATATCGGCGATATACCACCCTAAGAATAGACTCCAAAGATTTGATCAATCTAATCAATATTCAACATTAACCAAAATCAACCCTATGAAAACAAAACCAAAATCCCGCCTCCCGCCTGAAAAATTATCGGCTTTGGAAAGAATCAATTTGTAACACTTATTACTTAACACTAAATTTTAATTTCTTATGAAAAAGCAACTTTTCTTGATCGTTCTGCTGGCCTTTTTCGCCGGCATCTCATCCGTGAATGCGCAGTGCGTGGGCAACGGATTCAATCCTTCCGCAGGTCAACCTTATACCTATGATCTGACCATAACCGGTCCGGGCTATACCGGAAATGGTACATACGATTGGTATGTGACCCAGGATGTCAACATCATCAACACTGCCACCATTATTCCTGAATCGAACACTTTTTTTACTGTGAATTCGGGAGGCGGACTTAGCACCTATCACGCATCCGGGGCTACCACCAATCAAATCGGCCTCACCTGGACCACTGCCGCGGTGACCGGGGGAAATCCATTTTACCTGGTGTTGCGCTACAGTGAGACAAACGCCAATGCAAATCCGGCCTGCACAGCAGAGAACATCCGGGTATGGCAGATCAATCCGATCAACACCTTCCTCTTAGCCATCACCGGTGCGACAGAAACCGGATTACAATTCGACAATGCCAATCAGTGTCCGGCTCCGCTGATCAGTGCATTGATTACACCGGGGACCCCCACAACAGTAAACTATACATATGGGACAAATACGTTGTATTACAGGGTTGTGGCAAGCGGCGCGAATGGCACCTGGACCCCTTCGCTCAGGATTCCGGCGCTTCTCGGCTCGGGCCAGAACTATGTTTCGGTCGAATGGACGGCCGATCTCAGTGGGACACCGACCTGGCATACATTTAACGTTCCGGCGGGGAATACGGCAGGAGGCGATTTCACTTCTACCGACGCGGCGACGATTACCGATCCGACCAACGGTACGCCCATCTTTATCCGGATCGCTATAGCCAACGTAAATTGGGAAACGCTTGCTGACCAGTCTGTTAATATCGGGATCGATGGATTATTGCCCAACGGTTTAAGCGATATCTGGGGTGGTACCGGACCCATTCCCGATCCTTGCGCCCAGGCCGATCCGTTTGCTAAAAATGCGACCTACACCATCCTGGCCCGTCCGACGATCAACCCGGGCGGTACGATGCCCGCATTTATCCAGAAACTGCCATAATCCCGACGGATTGGCAGTTTGAAACTTAGTTGCTTTTTCAATCCGGAGGATCTTTCCGGCCGGGCTGCGCGCCCGGCCGGGAGGAAGTCCGGGTGTGAAAAAGGAAAGCATCTTTAATGATATACTAAATATCAGAATTGCAGTGAAATACGGGTAGTCTCTGAAATAGAACACCATCATGAATGTATGATCCGCGCAACAAGCATGGCACGGTGAGGTGCGTTCCCCGGTTCATTAATGGCAACCGGGCCGGCCCGCTGATCCATGCACCCACCCGCTGCAGGGCGCCGTCGAGCGTGCCCGTCAATGCAGAGGAAACCCGGTTTTATGCCGGGAATGGGAGAGGTGTGCCCGGGAGTGAAGAGTGAAGAGTGAAGAACGAAAAATGAAGAGTGAAGAGTGAAAAGTGAAGAGTGAAAAGTGAAGAGTAAAGTATGAGATGTAGATAGAGTAAAGGATAATCTATGAATTGAGTCAACGCTGGTTAGCGAAAGCTCAGGCGGCCCGGGATGGATGGTTCCATGGCGGCTTGGGGCTATTTGAACATATAGTATGAAAAGGCCATTGGTCATATTTATTCGTTTGGTGATAGTAGCGATAGGGCTGCTATTTGCCGGGGCGTATGCTTCGGCCCAGACTAATATGGTGCAGGCCGGACAACAAACTGAACTGGGAATCGATTCGATACCGGGTGCCTCCTATACCTGGGATCTATACATAAATAATACCTCCATTAATTTTGCCATCGTTCCGGGCAACTGCCCGGTAGCCGATGCTCATTTTGTGGGCGGGAACACCTCGCCAACGGTCGTGGTTGAATGGATCACGCCCGGAACTTATTATTTCAGGGTCATCGTTTATGATTCGTCAGGATGCCAGAATCTGAAAGTGGGGATGATGCAGGTGATCAACTGCCCCGCACCCGCCGTCACCTTCGTTCCCTGCTTCGATATCGTGACCTCGACCGAGGCCCGGCCATTCCGCCTGAAGGGCGGAATGCCGCTGAACGGCTCCTATTCGGGCGGCGCCTGGGTGAACAACCCGGCAGCAGGGCTGTTCAACCCGCAGGCTGCTCCGGCCGGGTTGATTCCGGTGACCTACACCTTTACCGCCGCCAACGGTTGCAGCGACAGCGCCCGGGCGTTTGTTCGTGTGGTACCGGCCCCGGCCGCCTTCCATTGCGGCGACCCGTGGCTCGACATTCGCGACAGCCTGACGTACCCGACCGTCGCAGTGGCGACACCGGGCACAGGACAATGCTGGCTCGCCGCCAACCTCAACCGGGGAGTGCAGATCCCGTCGACGGTTGCCCAGACCGACAACTGTTTGAACGAAAAGTACTGCTACAACAACATCGCCGGCGATTGCAACGCTTTCGGCGCCCTCTACCAGTGGGATGAATTGATGAAATATGAATCGACACCCGGATCCCAGGGGATCTGTCCGCCGGGATGGCATGTGCCGACTGCCGGAGACTGGATGACGCTGCTCGACTTCTTTGGCGGGAATTCGCTGGCCGGTACTGCACTGAAAGATCCGGCGGCGGGATTCCATGTGCTGCCGGGCGGAGTGCTGTACCTGAACCAGACCTGGAGCTTCAAGGGCCTTGCCACCCTGTTCTGGACCTCCACCCCGACCGGCTCCGAACGGGTGGTGTCGCGGGGCCTGAATACCGTTGACCAATCAGTTTCCTATTATGAATCGTTGAGAAACAATGCATTCCCGGTCAGGTGTATCCATGATTAGCTTACGCTAGCTTTACTCTGTGATGAAAACCGTTCTCATGAAATCTGGTATGATACGACGGATTCTCCTCCTTCTCCTGACCGGCATCCGGCGAGGAAAAGTCGTGCCGGCCGGGTGCTGTTTCATTCGGCTTACCTCGGGCGGCACCCCGGCGGTGGGAAAATTTATGAAATTGCAATCTCAAAATTGATTTTTATCTTTGATGAGCAATCAAGAAAACTGGATTTAGAAACATGAAGAACCATGAAAAACCAACCCTTTAAACAGAACCGCAGAAGGTGGATTGCCACCGGGCTTATGATCATCCTGTCAGTCGCCTTTTCCCTGTCTAATCACGCCCGGGCCCAGATCTATGAACCGGAAGGTCTGAACATGCCCGGGGGCTGGAACGGATGGACGAATCCTCCTGTCAATAACCTCGCGCTCGCCAGTTCGACACAGGTCACCGGAGGACATATCACCAAGTTCCCGGTGGGCCAGGTAAGGTGGCAAACGATCTTCAGCGTGGCAGCCTCGGGTGGCGACATCATCGGTGGAACCTACGAATGGCTCTTCACCAGCGGTCCTTCCAACAGCCCCTGGAACAACAAATGGTCGGCGGTCAATGTCGAGATGAATACCCTGCAGACCTATACCAAGCAAGGGTCCAACAACAACGTTATTACCGTAGTAAACGGCAAATGGTACACGATGAACTGGGAGGATAACAACTATACGAACACCCGTGCCATCTTCATGGAAACCAGCGCCGAACCGGTCCAGATCACCAACGTGACCATCCCGGTCACCGTTTATGCGGGCGACTCGGTGATCATCACCATCACGGTTTCCCAGACTCCCTCGCCCGAAGAGCGGTTCTTTCTGAGGATTTCCACCGACGACTGGAACAGTTCCTATGTGCGTGCGGTGACCATGAACGGGACCTCCGGAACCGCTACGATACCGGGACAACCCGCCGGAACCGGGGTGTCCTATTATGTCTTTTCCTCCACCGTTGCGGAGCCTTACGAAGATTGTGATCTCTATACCATCCGGTTGAACAATAACCAGGGTTCGAATTGTCACTATCTCGTGACCAATCCGCCCGCAGCCATCACCTTCGCCAACCTGGAAAGTCCTGCCTCCGGTACCATCCCCCTGGGCGATCCGTTCGTGGTGTATGGAAGCGCTCTGATCCCCGGAATAACCGGACAGGCGACCCAGGCGCCCGGACTGGAAGCGTGGTTCGGATATAGCACCGTGGATTCGGATCCATCCGGCTGGACGAATTGGGTCCCCGCAACCTTTTTCGGTCCGCTTTCGGGAAAAGATGAATTTACGCTCAATCTGGGTGCCTCTCTGACCACTGTCAATACCTACTATTTTGCCACCCGCTTCCGGTTAAATACGGGCAGTTACTTCTACGGTGGCTATTCAGCCTCCGGTGGCGGTTTCTGGAACGGAACCACCAACACCTCGGGGTCGGTGGTGGTGCAGGCTCCGGAAGTGCCGGTAAGCCGAACAGTGCAGAACGTTACGGTGGCCTCCGAGCAGAACCTCTGCTACGATGCTAAGGCTACCCTCACCCTTGCCGGGGGCGGAGCTTATTTCGTGGTCCAGAACGGAGGATCGGTTACCCTGGTTTCGGGCGGGCAGATCCTTATGCTTCCCGGTACCGCCTTCAACTCCGGCGGATACGTGCATGCCTATATCACGCCGGTCGGGGAGTACTGCTCCGCCCTGAAGATGCCTGAAGTCAAAGAGACCGCGATATCGGGTGACATGGCCGGAACGGAGCCCGTCACCGTTTCCGTCTTCCCGAACCCGGCCGCTGAAACTGTGACCATTCATCTGACCGGGATCTCCACCCCCTGCCAGGCAGAAATATACAATCTCCGGGGTGACCGGGTAAAAAGTGTTGGAATCCGCACGAACAGCGATACTCCTGTTTCGGTATCCGATCTCCCTTCCGGGATTTTCTGTGTGCGGGTGATGAATGATCATCATCAGATAACCAAAATGTTTGTTAAACAATAGTACCCACTTATTAATCAAGATGCCATGAATAAAATTGCCAGGTTTTTGATGTCGAACTTCACAGTGGCCTTTGCCGTTGCTGCCCTTTTGACTATTTTACTGCCTGCGGGCCCTGTACGGGCTCAGATTTACGAACCTGAGGGGATCAACATGCCCGGTACATGGAATACATGGACCAATCCTCCTACCGTGACTGCGCTGGCGAGCAGCACGCAGGTTACCGGAGGCCGCATCGCCCGGATCGCCAGCGGAACTCCCCGCTATCATACATGGTTCAGCGTGAAAGCCGCGGGGGGAGACCTTACCGCCGGGACCTACGAATGGCTTTTCACCAGCGGCCCTTCCACCAACTACTTCCAGAATAAATGGTCGGCGGTGAATGTTGTGATGGATACCTTGCAGACCTACACCAAGGAGGGTTCGGTCAACAACTTTGTCACATTGGTCAACGACAAATGGTACACCGTAAATTTCGAGGACCTGGGCTACGTGAGCACCCGGGCTATTTTCATGGAAACCAGTGCGGAGCCGGTCCAGATAGTGACGGTTTCAACCCCTTCATCCACCCCGGCGGGCAGCCCGGTGACGATCAATGTCACTACCAGCGCGGCCCCTTGTATGGAGGAGTACGTGTACCTGCGGTATTCAACCGATGCCTGGGCTACCTCTTCGCTGGTTAACGTCATCCTGGCAGGCACAAACGGAACAGCCGTCATTCCCGGGCAGGCAGCGGGCACCACCGTTTCCTATTACGTGTTTTCCTCCACCCTGACCGGCATCACTGCCGATTACGACCTCGTGACGATCAACTTTAACAACAACAGCGGGGCGAATTACTCCTATACGGTTGAAACGCCGCCACCTTCCATCACCTTTGCCAACCTTCAGTGGCCGGGGCAGGGGCAGATCATTCCCCGCCAGGATTTTGATGTCTTCGGCCAGGCGTACATTCCCGGCGTCACCGGGCAGGCTGTCCCGGCCGCCGGTCTTCAGGCATGGGTGGGGTGGAATTCCGCCAACACGGATCCTTCCACCTGGACCGACTGGATCATCGCCTCGTACAACGCCCCTGCCGGCAATAACGATGAATTCAAGGCCAACCTGGGTAATGCAGTTGAATGGCCCGGAACCTATTATTATGCCACACGGTTCAAGTTGAACACCGATCCCTTTGTTTATGGCGGTTTCTCGGGTACCGGAGGGGGTTTCTGGGACGGGATCACAAACATTTCGGGAGTGCTGGATGTGTTGGTCGGAATGCCTGAAACAGGAAAGGAACACCTGGCCGTATATCCGAATCCCGTTACCGACCGGTTTAGCCTGGAATTGCCGGATAGGACGTGGGTTCAGATAACCAATACCCTTGGAGCAATTGTGGTGAACCAATCACTGGCTTCCGGGAAGCAGGAGATCAACCTTGCCGGGTGGCCCGCGGGAGTGTATCACCTGCAGGTCAATTTACCCGGGAGGATCGTCCATCAATCGATCCTGAAGCGTTGACCGGGACTCCATATCCACCGAATTCACAGAACATCCCCAATAGGGAAGCATTAACCTGACGACGGATGACACCGAAACCCACTGCTTTGAAGGCGGCCGGCATGAAATGGATATTCCTGCTGGTCTTGTCGGCCTGGCTAGGCCCCGCTTTTACCCAGATCTACGAACCCGACGGCTTGCGAATGCCCGGTGACTGGAACAGCTGGACCAACACGACCGCGATGGGAGGGGACTTCGATCTGCAAAAGATCCAGTCGGGCACGCCCCGTTGGCAGACGATCTTTCATTATACCGGAGCCTCCGGATCGCAGGCTTTCAAATTCGTCAGCACGAGTTTCGGTGATCCCTGGGGAAATCAGTGGGCCGGAAATACAGGAGTAGCGATCAACGCCCTGTCGAATATGACGTATGGAACACCGAGC
>DAONFN010000107.1:0-8788 GCA_035403625.1 Bacteroidales bacterium | reverse complement strand
TCCATTGGATGTTTTCAGGATCCGGCCATAATCCCCGGCACACAAGCCGTTCATTTCGTCATAGAAGTCCACGTCGTGCAGCGTACGGTTGCCGCCCCATGACTGAGGAGTCCAGGTCATACCCCCGTCAGTTGTATGAAGAATGGTACCCAGCTTCCCGACAACATAGCCATTATCCATACTTGGAAATGAGATTCCATACAACACCTGTTGGGAAGATGTCTGACAGAATGTCCAGCTATTGCCCCCATCGGTTGTTTTCATTACGAAGCCAGAATCTCCTGCGATATAACCAATGCCGGGAGTTGGAAAATCCATGGCGAAACAATCATCGGCTAAGAAACCGGAAGCTCTGTCAGTAAACGTGATTCCCCCGTCTTCCGTGTGGAGGATGGAACTTCGAACCGGCTTCGGATTGTAATGTCCCCCAAGTATGACGCCGTGACCCGGATCGGTAAACCAGACGGACCTCAAACCTTGGGCCCCCGTATTATTTGGCGCGGAAAACCAGGTCGCGCCTGCATCAGTCGTCATAATTACCTTGGGGCCAATTCCGACTGCAAAACCATGGTTGGAATCCTGGAAAAAGATATCATGCAGATCATCTCCGGGTGCTCTGAACTGCAGGGTCCAGGATAAGCCGCCGTCTGTGGTATTGAAAATGCCACCGTAGTTATCGGCCATATAACCCGTAGATGCATCGGTAAACCAGAGGGCTTCCGGGTAATTGTCTGTTATTGCAACCACCCCCCAGGAGGTTCCTCCATTGGTAGTTTTCAATATATAACGCTCATATAAAGGTGGATAACTGGCAAGAACAAATCCTGTATCAGAAGATGTAAAAAACAGGGAATGAAAGTATTCGTAATCCTCATAAAGGTTCATATTCCAGGAATTACCTCCGTCGGTGGTCTTTAGAATCGCATTCCCGCCCGCAGCGTATCCGGTGTTTTCATTCGCGAAAAAAATGGAAACCAGGTCAACGGGGAATCCACTCTGAATGGTCCAGGTCTCCCCTGAATTGGTTGTTTTTAAAATAGTTCCATAACTCACAGCAAATCCCTTAGTTTGATTGATAAAGAAAACGCTGTTCAAATGCGCTTGGGTCCCCGACTCTTTGAGGTGCCATGTCAACCCTCCGTCCAGAGTTTTCAGAATGGTGCCGTAATCCCCGACGATATAGCCGGTTGCCGGACCGGTAAAGCAGATATCGCGCAGGTAACTCCCGGTCGGTTTCGGATTCAGCCACTGCCATTGCTGGGCTTTCAGAGCAATACCACCCAGGCAGAAAATCAGAAAAATCGTGAGGAACAGACTCTTGTTCATAGGGCGGAAGGGTTATACAGGATCAACTCCATTATTCAGTGGACGGGGCTAAGGTGATTTTTCCGTTGATGCGGATCCCGTTGGATTCCAGCAAATAGGAATAAAGTCCGGCCGGCAGGTCGTTTACAGGCAGATCCCTGCTGGTTTCATCCCGGTGATGAGGCACTTCCAGAACCCGCTTTCCGGTCATGTCAAAAAGGACGATCGTGAAATATTCCCGTGCAAGCGACGGGGAGAAGCGAAAGGTAACCTGCTGCCGGGCTGGATTCGGAAACACCGCCACGTATTTGGATGGGACCATTTCCTCCACCTGGCTGACCGCATTATTCGCCGATATCAACTGGTAATCGGGATCAAACAACACGGAATCGACCGCAAACGGAAGGATGGCCCGGAAGGTCTGACCCGAAAAGGTGTGATGGAACCGGAGTATCGTATCGCGCGTTTCATTCTTGAATTTCAGGGGAATATCCATTTCAAAGAAGGATACGGAAGGGTGCGACTGCGTCTGGTTCACCGTGATGGCAACCGTATCGCCCTGCTGCTGCCAGCCCACCTGGTACGAGGGATATCCTTCGCCGGTGTACCAGTCGTTGAAATATTCCGTCAGATCGCATCCACAGGCCGATTCCAGGTGCGCTTTCAATTGGGAAGTCCGGGCAAAACCATACGCCGCCTGCGGATCGGCCAGGTAGTGGTTGAGGGCGGTGAAGAAGGGCCCGTCGCCCATGAGCCACCGAAGCTGGTGAAGGATCAGCGCACCTTTGGCGTAAGAAAGCCGGCCGTCGAAGATCCGGTTGACACTCGTCGTGTCGGGGCAGTAAACCGAACCTCCCGGCGAAGAGGTGACACTTTTCACGCGAACCTCCCGGAAACGCTTCCACAATTCGGGAATCAGGTGCTCATAGCAGAGCCCCGATAAATAGGTGGCAAACCCTTCATTCAACCAGATATCCGTCCAGCTTCCGCAGGTCACTTTGTCGCCGAACCACATGTGCGCCAGCTCATGGGCCAGCAGCTCAAATCCGAAAGAGGTGACGAACGTCATGGTCTGGTGTTCCATTCCTCCGCCCCAGCCGAACTGGGCATGACCATATTTCTCCGCCTGGAAGGGGTAAGTTCCGAAAAGCGTATCGTACACCTGGATCATAGGGACGATGATGCCGGTTTGCGAGGCGGCCGAGGTGGAATCTTCCGGGTAGATATAATTATCCACCCGCAGGGTATCGCCTTGAAAAGGCACGAAGTGGGAGTATTTCGCGTAGTTGGTCACCGCCATGCACACCAGGTAGGGGGCAATGGGATAGCGGTGTTTCCAGTGATGGACGACGGTTCCGCCCGACTGCGTTTCCGAAACCAGGATCCCGTTGCCGGCGCTCCGGTTCCCGGCCGGGAATTCCAGGAAGATGTCGATCGAATCGGCCTTGTCGCTCAACCCGTTCCGGCAGGGCCACCAGTCGCTCGATCCATAGGGTTCCGAGAGTGTCCAGAGGATGGGAACGCCGTTGTGTACCGACTGTACGAACGACCCGAAGCCCTGGTCGGGCGGGATTCCATGATAAAAAACGGTAACCGAATCCCTCCCCTGGGAAGGGACAGCGGGGGAAAGGTTGATCCGAAGCCTGTCGCCGCTGTGACTCCACGTCACCGGTAACCTGTGGAAAAGAACAGAATCCGCAACCAGCGCTGCTGCCATGTCGAACACTACCGAATCAGCCGCACCTCCCGGGACGGTGAACAACGTGGTCACGCTACCCGAGATGGCACGGACCGCGGGATCAACCACCCAGTGACAACGGTACCACGAAACATCGTAGTTCCGGGCTTCCTCCGACGCATGACGGGAAAACAACCCGCTGTTGGCCTTCTTCTCTTGATCGGCTACAGGCTGATCCGCCGGCCGGAAATCGCCCGTTTGAGCCCGGAGGACCAATGACAGAAGAATACAGGCGGAAAGCAGGATTGTTTTCATGATGCAAGTTTATCTTTCATTTTTTTTATCCTTCCGAACAGCCGGTTGACCCGTGACGTATATCGCTCGTATTTCAGCGGCGGGTATGCCAAAATACCCGGCAGATCATCTTTTTCCACTCCCAGGTAGTCAAGCACAGGCTCCACACCGGCCGGCATTTCCCACAACCGGTCCTGTTCCAGCAGGTTCAACGCCTGTTCCCGGGTAATCTCGTTCCGGCGAACCAGGTTGCTGTACTGGCAGATCCTGCGCTCATACCCATAGATGCAGTTTCGGGCATAATTGGTAAACGGCTCGGCTATGCAATCGAAATGCTTGGTATATTCCGAGGCTGTGGAGTCGGTCCACCCCAGCTCTTCATGAATGATCTTCCCCATCTCCTTGTCGGAAGGGTTGTCGATGTAAAACAACGGGAAGACCAGCCGGCCGAAATACCCGGTTCTCTTCAGCAGGGTCTGGCTGAAGTAATTGAGACGGGGATAGATCATGTACCGGTTGATCTCTCGCCGGGTCAGGGTTCCGGATTCCTTTAAAACATGCCTGAACCGGGCCGTATCCTGGATGCTGTCGGGAACAAACGAATCGTTCTCCAGGGGCGAAACCCCGCTGAGGATCAGGGGTATCTTATGATCGGCCGACACCTTGAGGATGCTCGTATTGGTCCCGATGTCGCAGGCGCCGCAGATGTCGCCGGTAAGCCGGAACATGGCCCGGTAAACCTTCTGCCGGATAACCGGGTCAGGACGTACAAAGAGGTGCTGCACCCCGGCCCGGCTGACCGTGGTTTCAATATTTTTCCTGGCGAGGTCGCTGAGAAAACCGTTGTCATAGGTCATGGTAAGCACCCTCAGCCTGTATTTCCGGGCGGCGAGATAGAGCATAAAGGTGCTGTCCTTCCCCCCGCTGAGCGGGACCATGACGTCGAAACCGATCTTTTTCCGGGCGGCGCGATGCCTGGCCCGCTCGAACTCGGCGATCAGCGCCTCCTCGCCGATCGGTTTGAAATGCTGGTAATGCTCACAAAATGAACATTCTCCCTGCGGGTTGAAGGTCAGCCCCGGGTAGCGGTCATTCAGAACACATTTTACACATGTTTGCATATCGATGGAAATTTAATCTCATGCGTGACGGCTCACAGGAGTTGAGTTAATACCGGATAATCCTGGTTTCTCCGGAATAGCTTTGGCAGGAATACCGCACCAGGTAACACCCCGGCTCCAGTTCTCCGACCGGTAAATCAATCCGGTTGCCAATCCATTCGACCGACATCCGATCCAGCCCGTAAAGATCATATACCGTCACCGTTGCTTTCTCCTTCCGGGGATCCTCACGGACCAGCGTGATCCGTTCATGCGCAGGATTCGGGAACAGGGCGACCGCGAAGGCATGGATCGCCGGAGGATCGATACCGGCGGATTTCATCTGGTCGAGCAACGACTGGCGACGGGTGGTAAAAAAGGGTTTCAGTCCGTATGGGGTGTGGCTGTCGATGGGCTGCGTGTAGGAATCTTCGAAATCCGCGATGGAATAGCCATAATCGCGGGTGCGCCACGTATCTTCGATGGCGGCCTGGAAGATGAGCGATTTCAGGGAATCGATCCGGGGAAAAACGACGGCCGGATCGATCACCCGGCGGGTAATGGTATCGATATAAGCGGTATATCGTTCGAAAAACGAAGGAACCGCAAGGAGTTTCTGGGTCAGGGGCAGCGACATCGATGGGTTGATCCAATGCCGGTAGTCTCTCTTTCCCCAGTCGATACCGTACCAGTCCACACCGAAAGTATTGTCGGGATCATAGGTAATGAATTCAAACCCGGGGCGGGCTGGATCATCGTAGAGGTAATAGTTATTCTTGTTGTAGGAATAATCGTCCCAGTTGCCCGTGGCCACATCGAGGGCCAGGGCTTTCAGGGCGATGTCGACGTCGAGGATGGTGGCAACCTCCTGCGCGAACGTGCCGGTTGCCGGCTTGTTCAGGATCGTGATCAGTTGCACCAGCCGCGAATAATCATCTTCCTCTTGATTGGTCTGGAGATCGTACACCCGGCCTCCCGTCACCGTCCCGTTCTGGAGATCCTTATAGGTCTGCTCCTGTGGACCGTGGTAGGTCAGGTCGGCCGGGTAGGTGCATTTAAACAGGTTCCCATCCGGTTCGGTATACACCTGTTTCAGCCATTCCTTGTCCATCTCCTCCAGGTTGGTATAGAGGCCGTAATAACTGCCGTTGATATACAGCCGTACGAAGGAAGTTCGCCGCTCGGGAAACCCCGCTCTTTTCCACAGATCGTAGAACAGCTTTTCACGGATGAGGGTCGGATCATTGTGTTCCCCGTTCAGGTTCAGCTTCTTTACACCCTGGTATTTGCGTCCCGGAACATATTCGTTAAAGCTGATCTTGAATGATTTCTTCTGTGAATACCGGGAAAGGTTCCCCCTCAACCGGAATCCGACATCTTCGAGGGTATCCTTCCCTTCCAGATCATCGAAAATAAAACGGGCCCTGAAATAATGGTCGCTGAAGATCGAATCGTAGATCATTTGCAGCGAATCGGGGGGCAGGGAGATGGAAACGGAGGATACCCGTGTGTCGTCATAGAGCGTTCCCCGTTGGGAAGAGGCCGTATAGGTGACCGACACGCCGATCATCAGAAGGAAGAGCCGGAGGATCATTCCGAGGGAATTAAAGTGTTCAAATGTACCATATTTACCGATAATAACCGCTATCTTTGCCCCGTAATCACTATTCTGCATGAAACAGGTCTTTCTCTCACTGCTTCTTCTTTTCCCGGCGATGATGGTATCGCGGGCCCAGGAACCGAAACTCATCCCGACGGCCGATCACCCGGTTTACTTCGATGTTTCGCCCCCGCTGCGCGACATGCTCAAAGGCCCAATCCCCAAAGCCGACCGCAGCTGGAAAGACGGCGTGGTGAAGAATTACACCGATACAACCTTAACCGAAGGCTCGCTCCGGCGCATCGCCGACGCCTGCCTGCAGCAGCATTTCGGTCCGCTGACGACCGATACCACGATACAGAATTTCGACGGCATGACCAACATCGGCGGGTACGTCCCTCCCGACACTCATGGCGATGTGGGTTTCAACCACTATTTCCAGGTGGTCAACTGTTCGTATGCCATCTTCAACAAAAGCGGTGACAAGATTTTCGGGCCCTATGGAAACAGCACTGTATGGTCGGGTATTCCGAACAATTCCAACGACGGGGATGCGATCGTACTGTTCGACGAACAGGCCAACCGCTGGCTGTTCTCCCAGTTCTCACTGCCCAACGGTTCTTCCACGGCGCCCTTTTTCCAGATGATCGCCGTGTCGCAAAGTCCCGATCCGACCGGAAGCTGGTACCGTTACGTGTATGAGTTCAGCGCGATGCCCGACTATCCGAAGTTCGGGGTATGGCCCGACGCTTATTACATGTCGACCAACAATTTCGGAACAGGCAGCGCGGGATGGGTCGGAAACGGCGCGTATTCTTATGACCGGGCTGCCATGCTTGCCGGGGACCCCACTGCCACCCGGATTTCATTCACCGTCTCCCCCGGGGGCGACGGTTTCACCTCGTTACTTCCCGCCGATTGTGACGGCGCCTTTCCCCCTGCAGGCACTCCCAACTACTTTACCTATATCCGGACGGGCGGAACCCAGCGCCTGGGGGTTTACGAGTTTCATTCCGATTTTACGACACCGGCCAATTCCACCTTCGGCAACATCACCTATCTCAATGTGACCCCTTTCAACGGACTGGGATGGGGCGACGGCATTCCGCAGCTGGGCTCCCCGCAGCTCCTGGAGACATTGGGCGACCGCCTGATGACGCGCCTGCAATACCGGAAATTCAACGGCTATGCCTCGATGGTGCTCAACCATTCGGTCAGTGCTTCGGCCGGAGTGGCCGGGATCCGATGGTACGAATTGCGGAATTCGGGCGCTGGCTGGAGCATTTACCAGCAATCCACCTATGCACCCGATGCCCATTCCCGGTGGATGGGAAGCATCGCCATGGATACTGCCGGCACGATTTCGCTGGGCTATTCCGTTTCGAGCAGCAGCATCTATCCCGGCATCCGCTATACGGGAAGAATGAAGAATGATCCTCTTAACCAGATGACGATCAATGAAAAGACGATCGTTGACGGGGGTGGATCGCAAACCGGGAACTGGAGCGGCCGCAGCCGGTGGGGCGATTACAGCGCGATGAGCATCGACCCGGCCGCACCTACCACTTTCTGGTACACCACCGAGTATTACGGATCAACCTCTACCAGCGGCTGGAAGACCCGGATTGCCTCCTTTACCTATGCCAACGTCTTCTCCTCGGCCGCATCTGCGACGCCGGCGATCATCTGCAATACGTACTCCGATTCCTGCCAGCTGAACGCTTACGGCTGGGGAGGCAGCGGAAATTACACCTACTCCTGGACCTCCATCCCGGCCGGTTTCAACTCCACCCTGAAATCACCAAAAGTCAAAGTCGCCTCAACCACCCGGTATGTCGTTGCCACCAGTGACGGAACCGCCACGCGTCACGACACAACGGAATTGCGGGTTGTCGATGCACCGACCGCATCCCTGGGCAACGACACGATTGTTTGCTGGTATGTCTCCCCCATTCAGCTCCATGCCACCGCTACAAGCTACCTGCGTTTCCTTTGGGGAAGTACAGGCGACGGCACCTTTACAGATCCCAACTCGCTCGAAACCGCCTATATTCCCGGGATCAAGGACAAGACTTCGGGCGGCACCGACATCAAGCTGATCGTCTGGCCGCTGACCCCCTGCATGAACAAAGCGAGCGACCTGATGCACATCACCCTGGATCCCTGTACGGGCACTGGCGAACTGGAAAAGGGCGGGATCACGCTTACCGCCGGACCAAATCCCGCACGCGACCGTGTGACCCTGGCGGCAACCGGCCTCAAGAGTGATGCCTCCCTCACCGTTAGCCGGCTCGACGATCGCATGGTTTGGAACGGCACCCTGACCAGCCAGGCCAGCGCCCGCGCTGAAGTTACCATCGATGTCTCAACCTGGGCCTCCGGGATGTACCTGGTGCGGATGGAATCGGGCAGCGAGATCCGGATGGCTCGCTTCGTGGTGCAATAGTCCGTTTCCCTTGCAGGGATGCGATAGTCAGCCTTTCTCCGAATCGCTTTGACCCCTCACCGGCCCTCCTTTTCCAGTGGAGGGTGACGGTATCCCGGCAGGAAAATTCACGTGTTTCATTTGATCAGATCATCAGGTCTAAAATCTTTGCCTCAACCTTTGGGGAAAAGTCACCCTTCCCTTGCAGGGGAGGGCCGGGGAGAGGTCCGGCTTCGCCGGATGGCCGAGGATAGGTCCAACCAAACCGTGACCAGACCCCATCAGTCAGCATTTTATTAACAATTCCGCCTCTTTCGTATCACCTTTCTCATTTATAGTGATTAAGCGTAAAAATCAATCTTTACAATTATGGCGTACCAAGGGAG
>DAONFN010000106.1:0-8802 GCA_035403625.1 Bacteroidales bacterium | reverse complement strand
ATGCTGGCCCGGATCATCCGGCTCGTGCAGGAGGCTCAGGGAAGCCGGGCTCCGATCCAACGGCTGGCCGACCGGATCGCTGCGGTGTTTGTGCCGGTGGTTATGGCCATCGCGCTGGTGACCTTTGCGGTATGGGTCACCTGGCATCCCGAAAAGGGTATCCCCTTTGCTATCATGACCGCTGTCACGGTGCTGGTCATCGCGTGTCCGTGCGCCCTGGGTCTGGCCACCCCCACAGCGCTGATGGTCGGATTGGGAAAGGCTGCCCGGCACGGCATCCTGATCAGGAATGCGGAAAGCCTGGAGCTTTTCTGCCGCTGCACCGATGTCGTGCTCGATAAAACAGGTACGGTCACCCGGGGCCGGCCCCAGGTCAACGAAGTGGCGTGGGACCGGTCGGGGCTGAAAGATTCCGAAACAGCCGGTGAAGAACTGCTCCGGGCCGTGGTGGCGATCGAATCGAAGTCGGAACACCCCTTTGCCCGGGCGCTGGTAAACTTTTTCGGTCCAGTCGGCACGGTGCAGGCGCCCGGCTCCGAAAATCCCGTCACAGACTTTGAAAGTTCAACCGGAAAAGGGGTTACAGCAGGTTATGCCGGCGACCTGTACCACATCGGGAGCCGTTCGTTCGTCACCGGCGAGGGGTGTCTCCTGCCTGCCGCGCTGGAAGAGGAGGAGAAGAAGCAGAAACAACTGGCACGGTCGGTCATCTATGTGGCGTGCAACCGGAAAGTGGTATTGCTGGCAGCCCTTTCCGACACGCTGAAGCCCGGGTCGGCTGAAGCGGTCGCTTCCCTCGGCCGGGAGGGCTTCCGGGTTCACCTATTGTCGGGCGACAGCGTGGCGATCACCTCGCATATGGCTTCGGAAGCCGGCATTTCGCTTTTCAAAGCGGAGGTGAGTCCCGACGGAAAATCGGAGTACATCCGGAGGTTGAAGGAAGAAGGAAAGGTGGTGGCCATGGTGGGCGACGGCATCAACGATTCGCCTGCCCTGGCAGCGGCCGACATCGGGATTGCGATGGGTACGGGAACCGATATCGCCATCGAAAGCGCTCAGATCACCCTCATCCACGGAGACCTTGAAAAGCTGATCACTGCCCTGGCCCTTTCGCGCCAGACTGTCAGGACCATCCGACAGAACCTTTTCTGGGCCTTTTTTTACAACATCATCGCCATCCCGGTTGCGGCGGGTATTCTTTATCCGGTCAACGGTTTCCTGCTGAACCCGATGCTGGCCGGAGCGGCTATGGCCTTCAGTTCGGTATCGGTAGTAGGAAACAGCCTTCTCCTGCGATCGCGGCGACTGTAACCGGCAGGCATGGGTTCATGCAGATAATTTTCCTATCTTTGACCGCAATCACGGGAGCGCAGGATTTCTGCGCGTTGCACTGACACCATGTCCTGGCTTCGAAAATATCTGCCTGCGGTTCTGTTCCTTTTCACTTTCGCGGTGCGGGAGACCGTTGTCGCCCAGGTTCCGTTGTATCGGCGGGTGGCCGACAGTCTCGAACGCATCCGGCCACACGAAACGCCTGAGCAGAAGGCCATCCTGTGGCTGGATATTGCTGAGGTGATCCGGGGATATGAAGAGTTCAAATCCTACCATTATCTCCTGTCCGCCTTCCGGGTGGCCATCGAAAACAACAACAACAGCCTGAAGGCGGTATGCCGGTTACGGCTGGGCGATTTTCACAACCAGCGCCGGAGGTATATGCAGGCGCACGAGCAATATTTCGCCGCATGGCAGATCAGCCGGGTTGCCCACGATACCATCGGGGAGATTTCTGCCCTGACGGCCATCAGCATGATCAACCGAAGCCTGAAGAACCATGAAAAGGCCCTTATCTATCTTCAAAAGGCCCGGACATTATGCGAAAAACGTTCCACTCCCGAAGTGGAAGGAAGGCTGAACGAGCAGTTTGCCCAGGTGTACCAGGCCATGGGTGACAGGGAAACGGCCCACTTCTTTTACAACAAGGCCCTGGAAACCTACAGGCAATCGGGCAACCGAAAAAAGGAACTGAGGATCCGCAGCGACATTGGAAGCCTTTTTATCGATGAAGAACGATGGCAGGACGGGCTCGAGTATTTCTATCGCCTGATGGGGGAGATGGATACAACCGACCTGGAGATGATCGGAATCCTGTACACCCGCATGGGGCACATTTACGACAGGCTTCACGACCACAGGAAATCCCTCGAGTTCAACCTGAAGGCGCTGAAATACCGCCTGCGTGACCATGCGATGCCCATGATCAACAGTTCGCTGATCAATATTGCCGGCGACTATTACGATCTCGGGATGGCCGACTCGGGCCGGATCTATATGGATTCAGGGCTCATCATGGCTTACCGGAACGACCGGCTGACGCTGGCGGAAAATGCTTACCGCCACCTGTATGATTATTCCATGCATAAGCGGGATCTGAAAAGTGCACTGGAATACTACGGCCGGTATGCGATCATCCACGATGCCATCAGCCTTGACCGGAACCGGAACAACATCGCCATCCTCGAAGCCAACCAGCGACTTCAGCGCAGCCGGCAGTCGGGCATACTGCTCGAACGGCAACACAGCATCCAGAGCCTGAATCTGAGATACCACGATAACCAGCGGATGATCCTGGAGATCCTGATGGCGCTGGCCGGCGTTTCCACCCTCATCTTCGTGGTATTCTCCCTCTATTTCCGCAATGAAAGGCGAAAGATGCAGGATATCAACGTCCGGCTTTCGGATGAGATCCGTGAACGGGAGGCAGCGGAGGCGCAGACCCGTGACCGGGAAGCCCAGTACAAATTCATCACCGACAATTCCATCGACCTGATCACTCATTTCGATGAGAACCGGAAATGGCTATATGTATCGCCCTCAGTCGAAACTGTGTACGGGTACGATCTCGAGGTTTTCCTCTCGCTTGCCCCGGAAGATCTGATCCACCCGGAAGATCGTTCAATGGTGCAGAAGATATACCGGGAAAGTACGATCCACCGGCTTCCCCAACGATATATTTTCCGTGCGATCCGAAAGGACCAAAGTGTCCTTTGGGCTGAATCGGTCCTGATCCCGATTTACGATCCCGGCACCCACGCATTCAAGGGCATGCTCGGCGTGACCCGTGACATCCAGGAAATAAAAACAAAAGAACTCCAGATTATGGAAGGAACCAAGCAAAAAGAAAACCTGCTGAAAGAGATCCATCACCGGGTCAAGAACAACTTTGCGATCCTCGTCAGCCTCATCAACATGCAGATGGCGCAGACCAGCGACAAGGAGCTTCTGCAATCGCTCACCAACCTCCAACTTCGGATCCGGACTATGGCCCTGGTCCACGAAATGCTTTATCGGTCGGGCGACTTCGAAAAGATCTCATTCCCGGGATACCTCCGTACCCTCGCCTCGGTGATCGCCGGTACTTACAACCGTCGCAACATCGGGCTCCTGTTCGAAGCCGACGAGGTGGTGATGGATATCGAGATGCTGATCCCGCTGGGGCTGATCGTCAACGAAATCCTGAGCAATGCCTACAAACATGCCTACCCCGAAGGCCGTACGGGGAATGTCTCCATCCGGTTTACCAACGATACCACGAAAGGGCAGTATACCCTGTATATAAGCGACGACGGGATCGGGTTGCCGGAGGGAACGGGCCCTGCCCATTTCAAGACTATGGGGTTGCAGGTAGTTCAGATCCTCTGCACCCAGATCGAGGCCTCCCTCCGGGTGGAGAACAACCCGGGCGCCACCTTCTACATCACCTTTCGCCCCAAAGGAGCCTGACCGGCCCCTGAACCGTTAACAATTTCTTAATTTTACGGTAACCGTTTGTTAACACCGCCCATGGTAGGCCGGAATACCTTTGCCGCAAATTCAACTCACGTACCATGAAAGGAAAAGCGACAAAGACACTGTTCGGATGCCTGGCGGGCATGATGATGATGACCACAGGGCTCCATGCACAGAATATGAACGAACTGCAAAAAGGGCAGGATACCCTGAAGGAGCAGGTTTCCATCCTCGGCGACCGGCTTGGCGGAATGGAAGAACGGCTTGCTACGGCCGAAGGCGACCTCTCCAAGCTGACCAAGATCAAGGTATCGGGATACATCCAGGCGCAGTACCTGCACTATGAGGCCTCCAACACCTGGCCTGACCAGGTATTCCAGCTTCGCCGGGTGAGGGTTAAATTTCAGTATGAACCGGTGACCGGCGTTGCTTTCGTGCTCCAACCCGATTTCACTCCCGGCAACATCACCCTGAAAGATGCCTATGTACAGGCGAATGAACCCTGGCTGAAGAGTTTTTCCCTTTGGGCTGGGAAATTCAACCGTCCGAACTATGAAGTGGAATATTCATCGAGCAGTCGTGAAGTTCCTGAACGTTCCCGCGTGATCCGTGCCCTGTACCCCGATGAGCGCGCCATCGGTGCCAAACTCGAATATGCATCACCCTCGCTTCCGCTGAAGATCCAGCTTGCCCTGTTCAACGGCAATGACGGGCTGACCATTACGGATGCTTCCGGAAACAACATCAACACCACAAATACCGACTTCGACAACCACAAAGACCTGATGGGCCGGGTAACCTACACATTCCGGCTTGGTCAACTGGGGGCGCTCGGGATCGGGGTTCACGGATATTACGGAAAGGTAAAGGCCAACACGGTGGATCTGCTGAAATCCGACTATACCTATAACAAAACCCTCGGCGGCAACGGGACCCTTATCCGGAAGAACTGGATGGGGGCCGAAGCCCAGCTTTATCTAGATGTGCTGGGCGGTCTGGCCCTGAAAGGGGAATATATCTTTGGCGTGAACGGAACTCCGGGATACACCGGCAAGACCGTCTCTACCGGTGCCCAGGTGTACAGCATGAAGAACGATACGATCTTCCTCACCACCACGACCACAACGGCTATTAAAAACCGTCCCGCCATCGAACGGAATTTCACCGGATACTATGTTTACCTGATCAAAAACATCGGCAAGAGGCACCAGGTGGCCATCCGGTACGATTACTACAACCCCAATACGAAGGTTGGCAACGACCTCATCGGCGTGAACAAGTGGGATGGAGGTGCCGCCACAGTGACGACCGACAAGATCGCCTACACCAGCACCGGCGGGCAGGTGATCGGAACCAACACGCAAACCAGGACCACGACCGAGAATATCCTGAAAAGCGGCACATCGGACATCAAATACCAGACGATCACGCTGGCCTACACCTACTACTTCAACGATAATGTCAAGATCATGCTGGGTTACGAAATCCCGATGAACCAGAAGACCGGGGTGAACGACAAGGGCGTATCAAACCTGGCACCGGTCTCCTACACCGCCAACGGCGTGAACGGCACCTACGACTACAGTAACCTGATCAAGCAAAACACCCTGACGGTGAGGTTACAGGCAAAATTCTAGTGACGAATGACAAGTGACAAGTGACGAATGAAAACAAAAAAGGAAAATACGATGAAAACAAAAAGCAGAATTTTATGGATGGCGGCGATCGTGGTGATCGCTGCGGCAGGGCTGGCCTTCAGGCCCGCACCGAAAAAGATCACGGTTAAAGGTTCGGACACCATGGTGATCCTGGCTCAGAAATGGGCGGAAGTTTATATGAAAGCCCACCCGGAATCTGTCATCCAGGTAACCGGGGGAGGTTCCGGTACCGGCATCTCAGCCCTGATCAACGGAGCCACCGACATCTGCAACGCCAGCCGGCCGATGAAACAATCGGAGATGGACAAACTGAAAGACCGGTATGCATCCCTCGGGGTCGAGATCCCCTGTGCCAAAGACGGTATCACGATCTTCCTGAACGAGTCGAACCCGGTGAAAGAGTTGTCGGTGAAGCAACTGAGCAATATCTTCTCCGGGAAGACCCGTAACTGGAAAGAGGTGGGTGGCCCCGATGCGGAAATCAAACTGTATGGCCGCGAGAACAGCTCGGGAACGTATGTATTCTTCAAGGAAAACGTGGTGAAGAGCGATTATGCAGCCAGTTGTCAGACCCTCCCGGGGACCGCTGCGGTGGTGAATGCCGTGGCCAAGGATAAATTCGGGATCGGTTACGGGGGTGCCGCCTACGCTGCAGGAGTCAAGCACTGCGCCGTGAAAAAGGATGACAAGAGCCCGGCCTTCGTGGCCACGGCCGAAACCATCAAGAAAGGACAGTACCCCATTTCCCGGTACCTGTACATGTACACCCGCAACCGTCCGACCGGCGACCTGAAGTCGTATATCGACTGGATCCTTGGCCCTGAAGGACAGAAACTGGTTACCGAGATCGGTTACTTCCCGGTGAGGTAGTTTTCGGTTAAATGTTAATTTTGTAAACTCGAAATGGACAACAAACCGCAGGTCAGGCAATTCGAATTCACCCGTGAGTCATTGAAGAAGAAATTCCGGTGGTCGGAATTTCTTTCGGAAAAGATCATCACAGGCGTGGCTTTTCTTTCGATCACGATTATTGTGCTGATCTTCGTGTTTGTCTTCCGCGAATCGATACCCCTCTTCATCCATGCAGGGAAGAACGTTTCACCGTCCGGAACCCTGCAGCAGGAGCAATATGGTGCCGGAGCGACGACCAGCACTTCCGGCCAGGAAACGTATGGCGTGGATACCGTGCCTGTCAACGAGTCGGGCCAGGAACAGTACGGCGTCGAAGCCCCGGTCACCAATGCCTCCGGGCAGGAGCAATATGGCGTCACCGCTTCCGATTCGGCTATGACCGGCAGCCAGCCGGAGGAGACGGCCTCCGGGGAGGACCATGAGCAGATCTCCCCGGTACGCAGCCTTGCCGGGAACGAATGGATGCCGATCTCCGACCGTCCGCGATACGGGCTCATCCCGTTGTTTGTCGGCACGTTGAAGATCACCCTGATCGCTATCCTTTTTGCGGCGCCCATTGCGATCCTGGCAGCGCTTTTCACGGCCTCGTTCGCCTCGCCCCGCATGCGGGAGATCGTCAAGCCTGCCATCGAACTGCTGGCAGGATTCCCGTCGGTCGTGATCGGCTTCTTTGCCCTTATGGTGATGGCCACTGTTTTCCAGCAACTTTTCGGATATGCCACCCGCCTTAATGCCTTTGTCGGCGGAGTTGCCATGGCGCTGGCCGCCATCCCGATCATCTATACAATCACCGAAGATGCTCTCAGCGCAGTGCCGAAGACCTTTACCGAAGCCAGCCTGGCCCTCGGGGCGTCGAAATGGCAAACCGCCCTTTTCGTGATCCTCCCGGCGGCCACTCCCGGCATCTTCGCTGCGGTCCTGCTGGGGATCGGACGTGTGTTCGGCGAAACCATGATCGCCCTGATGGCGACGGGAAACGCAGCGCTGACCAGCGCCAATCCTTTCGAGTCGGTTCGTACGCTGGCAGCCACCATCGGAGCCGAGATGGCCGAGGTGGTCTTCGGCGACACGCACTACAGCGTCCTCTTTCTCATCGGCTCGATGCTCTTCGTCTTCACGTTCGGGCTGAATGCCCTGGCGGAATTCTATGTGAAAGGAAAACTTGTCAAACGGTTCCAGGGGAGGCAATAATGGCGGGGAAAAGATCGGTCACCGGGAGTATTTTTGTCGGGGCGACGGCGTTGTCGGCTTTCCTGATCCTGGCCGTGATCGTGGTTTTACTGGTGGTCATCATCCACGGGGGGAAAGATGTATTTTCATGGAAGTTCCTCACCGGTTTTCCCGAAGACGGCATGATGAAAGGCGGCATTTTCCCGGCCATATACGGAACCGCGCTGCTGGTGCTGATCATGTCGGTGGCGGCCGTGCCTTTTGGGACCCTTACAGCCATCTACCTTACAGAATATGCCCATGAAAAATCGATCCTGGCGCAAACGATCCGTTTTGCCGTGCGTACGCTGGCAACGGTGCCCTCCATCATTTTCGGGTTGTTCGGACTGGGCTTCTTCATCAAATTCGTCGGGACGGGGATGGATAACTTTTTCCTGGGCGGAGAACTGAAATGGGGGCAACCCAACATCTTATGGGCAAGCCTCACCATGGCCCTGCTCACCCTGCCGGTGGTGATTGTTTCCGTGGAGGAATCCATCCGGACGGTACCGCGCGAACTGCGCGAAGCCAGCCTGGCCCTGGGCGCCACGAAATGGGAGACCATCAAACACATCGTTATCCCCGGGTCCCGTTCGGGGATCATGACCGGGATGATCCTCGCGGTGAGCCGCGGGGCAGGGGAGGTGGCCCCCATCCTGTTCACCGGTGCGGCATATTACCTGGCCACCCTGCCCACCTCGCTCAGCGACCAGTTCATGAACCTTGGTTATCACATCTATATCATGGCCACGCAGTCGGCCAACGTCGATCAAACCCTTCCGATCCAGTTTGCCACCACCATTGTGTTGTTATTGCTTACCTTTACCCTCAATCTTACAGCCGTCATCATCCGGTCGCGCCTGAGACGAAAATCATGAAAGAGACTAAAATCAAAACTACCGACCTTACACTCTTTTACGGGGAAAAGATGGCGCTCAACTCCATCAGCATGGAGATTCCGGGTAACGAGGTGACGGCCTTCATCGGTCCCTCGGGATGCGGGAAATCGACCTTCCTGCGCACCCTGAACCGGATGAACGATCTGATCCCCAACGTGAAGATCACCGGCGAGGTGCTGATCGATTCGCTCAACATCTACGACCGGCAGATCGACGTGGTGAACCTCCGGAAGAAGGTGGGTATGGTCTTCCAGAAATCGAATCCCTTCGCCAAATCGATCTTCGAAAATGTGGCTTACGGTCCCCGCATCAACGGGGTTACCAACAAGTCGGTGCTG
>DAONFN010000105.1:0-8837 GCA_035403625.1 Bacteroidales bacterium | reverse complement strand
CCCTTCGCGGAGCCCACCTGGCCACCCCCTGCATCTCATGCCACCTGAAGGGAGCCTTCGCACCGGATACACTGTGGCGTTTCGAGAACATCGGATCCACTTGCAGGGATTGTCATCCTGATATCCATAAAGGAAGCCTTCCTGAGAAATACTATCCCGCCTCAGCCTGCACGAATTGCCACCAGGAATCGCGTTGGAACCGCGTGACTTTCAACCATGACCTGACGGCATTTCCCCTGGTCGGAGCCCATGCGGGCCGGTCGTGCCGAGCCTGCCATTTCATGACAACCGCTGGAGTCACCCGTAAACAGTTCAGCGGAATGGAAAAAAAATGCAGCGGCTGCCACACCGACATCCATGCCGGGCAGTTTACGGCCGCCGGAGAGACCGACTGCAGCCGGTGTCATACCGAAACGGCATTCCGTCCTGCCTCGCGATTCGATCATGCCCGGACCAAATTCCCTCTTGAAGGAAAACACGCCGAACTGGCCTGCGACCGATGCCACAAGAAAATCCCGGCAAACGGGACTGCTTATGTGTTGTACAAAATACCGGAATTCAAATGCGAAAACTGTCATCGATAATTCTCCTGGTTTGTATGGCCGGGTTCATGCAGGCGCAAACCTCCCCGCACGGTCCCGGCTTCAAGGTCAATTGCCTGGGGTGCCATACCACCGAGGGTTGGGCGGTGGACATGAAGAAGCTGGCCTTCGACCACAGCACCACCCCGTTTCCGCTCGCCGGTCAGCACCAGCAGGTATCCTGCCGTTCATGCCATGTTTCACTGGAGTTCTCGAAAGCACCCGTGGAATGCAGCGAATGCCATACCGATGTCCACGACCGCACCCTGGGAAATGAATGCGGCCGATGCCACACACCGGCGTCGTGGATCGTTCCCGACATCATCAGCCTTCATCGTCGTGGCCGTTTCCCGCTCGCGGGCGCCCATGTCATGGTCGACTGTTTCGGGTGTCACACCGACGCCTCCGCCAACCGGCTTCATTTCGGTCCGTTGGGGACCGAGTGCATCGACTGCCACCGGACCCAATACACCCAGGCTAAAAGTCCCGATCATGTGGCCGGTCGGTATTCAACCAACTGCATCGAATGCCACGATATGGCTGCCTATTCCTGGACCGGGGCAGGCATCAACCACAGCTTCTTTCCGCTCACCCAGGGCCATGCCATCAGCGAATGCCAGCGGTGTCATAAAACCCCCGATTATTCGGCCGTGTCGCCGGAATGTGTAACCTGCCACCAGGCTAATTACAATGCCACCACCAATCCGGGCCATACCAGCCTGGGCTTCCCGACCGACTGCAAACTGTGCCATACCACTAATCCGGGCTGAAAACCCGCCGGCTATGCCGAACACGATGCGAAATTCTTTCCGATCTATTCCGGCAAGCACAACGGCACCTGGAGCAGTTGTGCCGAATGCCACCAGAACCCTGCAGACTATGTTCAGTTCACCTGTATTGATTGTCATGAGCACAGTAATAAAACCAACATTGACAAGGAGCACGAAGGGGTGCAGGGTTACGCCTACAACAGTCCCGCCTGCTACGCCTGCCACCCGACAGGTTCGGCGGAAGGCACTTTCAACCACGCCACTTCCGCCTTCCCGCTGACGGGCGCCCATCTTTCGACCGAGTGCGCGAAGTGCCATACAACCGGGTACCAGGGTACGCCCACCGACTGTTTCGCCTGTCATGCGCAGGCCTTCAACCAATCGGCCAATCCGGCCCATGTCACCCTGGGATTGCCCACCACCTGCAAAGACTGCCACACCACCGATCCGGGCTGGAAACCGGCCCTGTTCCCCATCCACAACAATTACTACGTTCTGACCGGAGCCCATGCATCGATCACCAACTGCGGCGACTGCCATGGCGGCAATTACACCAATACCCCCAACACCTGCGTCGGATGTCACCAGGCCAACTACAATGCCACGACGAATCCCCCGCATGCCGCCTCTCAGTTCCCCGTGACGTGCTCAGATTGTCACACGCAAACGGCCTGGAGCCCGGCGAACTGGAACCATGATGGTTTGTATTTCCCCATTTACAGCGGCAAGCATAAAAACGGGTGGAACAGTTGCTCCGACTGCCACACCAATTCAGGGAATTATGCCGTGTTTACCTGTACCACAGCCTGTCACACGCAATCAAAAATGAATAGTGAACATTCCGGAGTTTCCGGCTATTCGTACAACAGCGTTGCGTGTCTTAACTGTCATCCGCAGGGAAATGCCCCACGAATCATGAATGTTATCGAAAGAACAGAGTGAGGGAGAAAACTGCATGAGAAACCTGATCACAATCCTGGTATTCCTGTTTCCGGTGCTGGAGATGCACGGGCAGAATCAATTGGACGCCAAAGAGGGTGTTGTTTCGTTCGTAACCGGCCGGAACGTTTATGTCAAGTTTTCCTCTACTGACGGCATCGAACCCGGGGACACCTTGTTTATCATTGCCGGCGGGACCCGGTTACATGGCCTGGTGGTAAGGGAATTATCGTCGATCTCGTGCGTGTGCGAGCCTGTCGGAAACCTTTCGTTTGCGGTCGGTGACAAGCTCATTTCTCAGCGGGCTTTATCTGCCCCCGCTGCCAGGGTAGTCCCGGAAACGCCGGTTGTGACCGGCAACCCGGCGGCAGCCGGTGATTCTGCCCGAAAAAATGCTGCCGTTGCCTCAAAGCGGGAGCCGTCGGTGAGCGGTTACCTTTCGGCCACCGCACTACTGAATTTCTCCGACCATTCGGTGGCTTCCCAGCGGCTCAGGTACACCCTGTCGCTGAACCTCCGGGACATCGGCGGGTCGAAACTTTCGGCGGAGACCTACCTCGTATTCGCTCACCGGCCCGGCGACTGGGAACCCGTCAGGAGTAACGTTTTCAACGGGTTAAAGATCTACACCCTTGCCCTCGGTTATGCGTTCACCAGCCGGAGCACATTGTGGCTGGGGCGCAGGATCAATGCCCGCATCGCAAATGCCGGCGCCGTGGACGGGCTGCAATATGAACACAAAGCCGGAGCTTTCACCCTCGGCATTTTTGCCGGCTTCAGGCCCGACAGCTACGATTACGGTTTCAACGGCCGGCTGTTCCAGGCCGGGGGATATGCCGGGCATGACCTGCAGGGCCGGAAAGGAATGATGCAGACTACGCTGGCGTTCATCAACCAGACCAACAACGGCCGGACCGACCGCCGTTTCGCGTATCTGCAGCATGTCAATTCGCTGGTAAAGAATCTCTATTTTTTCGGTTCGGCGGAAGTGGAAATGTACAAACTTTCCCTAACCCCCGGTGATACGGCAGCAAAGCGAGACACGACCTATCAGAAAAGCTACTCTCCCACCCTGTCCAATCTGTACATCTCCTTACGGTACCGTCCCATCCGCCAGGTATCCGTTTCATTCACCTACAGCGAACGCCAGAGCATCATCTATTACGAAACCTACCGTTCGGTTGTAGAACAGCTGCTCTATTCAGCCACTGTCAGGGGATATATCCTGAACCTTTCGGGGCAACCTGTAAGTCCGCTTACCATCGGTATCCAGGCAGCATACCGAAACGGTAAAGGCGATGTCAAAGCAACTAAAAACCTCTACGGATACGTTTCCTTTTCCCGGGTTCCCGGAATCCGGGCAGCCGTCACCGCATCGGCCACCCTGCTCGAATCGGGGTATGTTTCAGGGAAAATCTACAGCCTGGGAATCCATCGCGATTTTGCCGGGGGGAAGGTAGGCACCGGGGTCGCTTACCGGTTCGTGGACTATAAATTCCCTTCGACCGATCTTCGTCTGAAGCAACATGTGGGCGAGTTTACCCTCGACTGGTGCATCGTGAAAAAACTTCGGATGGGGATCAACTACGAGGGCACCTTCGATATCCGGTCACGTTACCACCGTTGTTATCTTTTTGTGAGCCAACGCTTCTGACCATTCAATCCGGGATTAAAATACCGAATTGGCGGAAGCATCCTCCGGCAACTGCACAAAATTGTATCTTTGCCTCCGATTTCCCATCCGATCAGAAACCAAAGTCAATATGAAGCGAAACAAGATCATTATAACCGTCGTCCTGCTCCTGTTGGGCATCCTTTTCGTCGTGACCACCTGCTATCGCAGCGGATCGAAGAAAGCCGCACTTCCGCCGGGGACACACGGGACCGAGATCAAGGAGGTGATCCAGACCTCGAACTACACCTACCTGAGGGTGGTTGAAAATGAAAAAGAGTACTGGATGGCGGTAGTCAGGGCTGAAGTAAAGCCGGGCGACTCCGTTTATTACACCCGTGCGTCGGAGATGCAGAATTTCAGCAGCCGGGAGTTAGGGCGTACCTTCCCTTCCATCCTTTTTGTCGATGATCCCAGCAGTCACATGAAACCTGCAGCGCCCGCCAGCAACCAACCGTTATCGCCGAAAAAAGTGGAGGTGAAGGAGTGGTCCGACATATCGGTCACCCCGCCTCCGGGAGGGATCACGCTGGAGACTTTATACAAGAACCCGGCTTCCTTCGCAGGGAAGAGTGTCATGATCCGAGGCGTAGTGACCCGGTACAACGAACAGATCCTGAACCGGAACTGGGTGCACCTGCAGGACGGTACCGGCTTTGAGGGCAAGATTGATCTGACGATCACCACCAAGGACAGTGTCAAAGTCGGCCAGACGGCGACCTTCAAAGGGATCATCGGGCTGAACAAAGATTTCGGGGCAGGTTATTCGTATGAAGTGATCATGGAGCAGGCGACCGTAACAGATGTGAAATAACCCGGTTCCCTGTCTGCCGGATCATTCAATTATTATTTTGCAAATCCAAAAGAAAGTAGTAATTTCGCAGCCCGTTTTATTGGCCATACGTAATAATAACAATATCAAGATGAATTTAACAGCCGAAACAAAGAAGAAAGCATTCAAGGAGTACGGTAAATCGGAATTTGACAGCGGTTCGACCGAAGCCCAGGTTGCCCTGTTCACCATGAAGATCCAGCACCTGACCGAGCACCTGAAGGTCAACAAGAAAGACCTTGTGACGGAGAGATCCCTCGTGATCATGGTAGGAAAGCGCCGCAAATTGCTTGATTACCTCAAGAACAAAGAGATCCAGCGCTACCGTGATATCATCAAGAAGCTGGGTATCCGCAAATAAGTTGACGATTTTTTTTAATTAAACAAAAAGAGGCAATGTGACTATTGCCTCTTTTACTATCTGAAAGACAGAAAAGATGATTGGAATACAAAAGAAATTCAACCTTCCCGACGGTCGGGAAGTGATGATCGAGACCGGCAAACTGGCCAAACAGGCCGATGGCGCCTGTGTCGTGAAAATGGGTGACACCATGTTACTTGCCACGGTAGTTGCTACTCCGGAGGCCAAAGAAAACGCCGATTTTCTGCCCTTGTCGGTGGAATATCGTGAAAAATACGCAGCCGCCGGGCGGTTCCCGGGCGGGTTTTTCAAACGCGAAGCGCGTCCGTCGGACCACGAGATCCTGATCTCCCGGCTGATCGACCGCGCCCTTCGCCCCCTTTTCCCCGATGATTTCCATGCGGAAGTACAGGTGATCGTAACGCTCATCTCCGCTGATACCAACTTACTCCCCGACTCCCTGGCCTGCCTGGCCGCTTCCTCCGCCCTGATCGTAAGCGACATTCCCTTTAACGGGCCGATCTCGGAAGTGCGGGTGGCAAGGATCGACGGACAGTTTGTCATCAACCCCACCATCGATGCCATGGCCAACGCCGACATCGACATCATCGTGGCCGCATCGATGGAGGACATCGTGATGGTGGAAGGTGAAATGAAAGAGGTTTCGGAAGACGAAATGGTGGAAGCCATCCGTACCGCCCACGAAGCCATCAAAGTACAGTGCACCATCCAGACGGAGCTCGCCTCCATGGTGGAGAAATCGAAGGTAAAGCGCGAGTACTGCCACGAGGTGAACGACCCTGCTTTCCGCGAACGGGTGCATAACGCCACTTACCAGAAGGTATACGACATGGCGGCTGCCGGCAATGCCAACAAGCAGGAACGGAAAAAGATCATCGACGCTATCAAGGAGGAATTCGTGGCCACCCTCACCGAAGAGGAACTTGAAGCCACCAAACCCATGCTGGGACGGTATTACCACGATGTCGAACGCGAAGCCATCCGCAACGCCACTATGGATAACCGGCGCCGGCTTGACGGAAGGAAACTCGATGAAATCCGGCCCATCTGGTCGGAGGTCGATTACCTGCCCGCCGCGCATGGTTCGGCCATCTTCACCCGAGGTGAAACGCAGTCGCTGACGACGGTCACCCTGGGCACCAAGCTCGATCAGCAGGCCATCGACGGAGCCATCATCGAAGGGAAGGTCAGCTTCCTTCTTCATTACAATTTTCCCTCCTTCGCCACCGGTGAAGTGAAACCCATCCGCAGCACAGGCCGTCGCGAAATCGGCCACGGAAACCTGGCTCTGAGAGCCCTCAAGCCCGTCATTCCGCAGGAACCCGATAACCTCTATACCATCCGCGTGGTATCCGACATCCTCGAATCGAATGGCAGCTCTTCCATGGCAACCGTATGTGCCGGTACGCTGGCCCTGATGGATGCCGGGGTAAAGATCGCCAAGCCCGTATCCGGGATTGCGATGGGGCTGATCACCGACAACAAGCGGTACGTTGTACTGTCCGACATCCTGGGTGATGAAGACCACCTGGGCGACATGGACTTTAAAGTATGCGGAACCCGCGACGGGATCACCGCCTGCCAGATGGACATCAAGGTCGACGGACTTTCATACGATATCCTGCGTGAGGCGCTTGCACAGGCCAGGCAGGGAAGGCATTTCATCCTCGGCGAAATGATGAAGACCATTTCCGAACCCAGGGAAGATTTCAAGCCTTTTGTTCCCCGCATCTTCCAGATGAAGGTGCCGAAGGAATTCATCGGCGCCATTATCGGTCCCGGCGGCAAGGTGATCCAGGAGATGCAGCGCGAAACGGGCACAACCATCGTGATCGAAGAGATCGGCGATTTCGGCGTGGTCGACATCGTGGCCGACAACCTGGAAGCCCGCAACAAAGTGATCGAAAAGATCAAGCGGATCGTGGCCGTTCCCGAGATTGGCGAAATTTATCGCGGAAAGGTCAAGAACATCCAGTCGTTCGGCGCTTTCATCGAAATCCTTCCGAACCAGGACGGCCTGCTTCATATCTCCGAGATCGACTGGAAACGACTTGAGAAAGTGGAAGACGCACTGAAGGTTGGCGACGAGGTGGAGGTAAAACTGATCGAAGTCGATCAGAAAACCGGAAAACTGAAACTTTCCCGGCGCATCCTGCTCCCCAAACCCGAAGGATATGTAGAGCGGAAGCCGGAACCCCGGCAAGACAGGCCGCATGGTCACGGCGACCATCGGGGCCCCAGAAAATAACAAGCGGCGTAACCCGCCCCTGAGTTTTCTCGTAAACGAAACCAGTAATGGAATTTAAACCCGGTTCGCATGAGGCAGCTTAAGATTACCAAGCAGGTTACCAACCGTGAAACTGCATCGCTCGACAAGTATCTCCAGGAAATCGGCAAGGTGGAACTGATCACCGCCGATGAGGAGGTTTCCCTTGCCCAGCGTATCAAGCAGGGCGACATGGCCGCCCTGGAGAAACTCACGAAGGCCAATCTGCGTTTTGTTGTTTCCGTTTCCAAGCAGTACCAGAACCAGGGCCTCAGCCTGCCCGACCTGATCAACGAAGGGAACCTGGGCCTGATCAAGGCCGCCCAGCGTTTCGATGAAACGCGTGGATTCAAATTCATCTCTTACGCGGTGTGGTGGATCCGCCAGTCGATCCTCCAGGCGCTTGCCGAACAGTCGCGTATTGTCCGTCTGCCCCTCAACAAGATCGGCTCCATCAATAAGATCAACAAGGCGTATGCACAACTCGAACAAAAGTACGAGCGTGAACCGAATGCCGGTGAGATTGCCTTCCTCCTCGAAGTTTCGGAAAATGAGGTAAAGGAATCCATGCGCAATTCGGGCCGCCATGTATCGATGGATGCTCCGCTGGTGCAGGATGAAGACAATACGATGTACGATGTCCTGCGGAGTGAAGAGAATACCACTCCCGATAACGGACTCCTCTACGAATCACTGAAAAAAGAGATCGAACGGGCGGTTTCAACCCTCACCCAGCGGGAGGCCGATGTGGTCAGGCTCTATTTCGGCCTGAACGGCAGTCACCCGATGACCCTCGAAGAGATCGGAGAGAAGTTTGACCTTACCCGGGAGCGTGTACGCCAGATCAAGGAAAAAGCCATCCGCCGGCTCAAACATACGTCGAGGAGTAAAATCTTGAAGACGTATCTGGGGTAACAGGTTACAAGTTACAAGTGACAAGTGACAGGTGACAAGTGACGAATGACTGCCGACTGCCGACTGCCGACTGCTGACTGCTTTAAAAAATCGTAGATCGTAAATCCAGATGGCGATCATTGCTCCATCGCTTCTTTCGGCTGATTTCCTGAACCTGGAAAGGGATGTCGTGATGTTGAACCGCAGCGAGGCTGAGTGGTTCCACCTCGACATCATGGACGGCGTTTTCGTTCCCAACATCTCCTTTGGTTTTTCCATTATCCGGCAGATCCGCGGCATCACGGACCGTACGCTCGACGTGCATCTGATGATCACGGACCCGGACCGGTACCTGGAGCGTTTCCGCCAGGCGGGAGCCGATATCATCAGCGTCCACGCCGAAGCATGCCGGGATGCCGCATGGTCTTTGCAGACCATCCGCCAACTCGGGGCCCGGGCCGGGATCGTCATTAACCCCGAAACCCCGGTGAGCCGGATTGA
>DAONFN010000104.1:0-8976 GCA_035403625.1 Bacteroidales bacterium | reverse complement strand
GTTGGGTATCTCCCCGGCGGGAATGACACAGGTAGCCGATTTCACCATTCCCGACACGGTTTGCGAAGATAACCCGGTGGTGATCAGCAATGTTCAGCCGGTCAATGCCACCTCCTACCAATGGAATTTCTGCACGGGCAACGCTTCCGGCGTCCCCGACGGGGTCAACATCGGGAACCCGAACCAGGACCTGAACGCGCCGGGCTTCCTTACGATGGTGAGGGATTCGGTCGAATTCTACACGTTCATCACCAGCATCGGCAATGCCCGTGTTGAAAGGTGCTATTTCGGGGGGGACATTACACAGTACCCCATTTCATCGGTAAACCTGGGTGATTTCGGGCATCTGACGGCAGCCGTCCGGGGGATCCAGGTCGCGAAGGACAACGGGTCGTGGTATGGGTTGGTGGCCAATGGCGACCGGTTGGTGCACCTTGACTTCGGCAGTTCCCCCGGCAACACCCCGACCGCCCGGCCGGTCATCCTTACCGGGGTGGCCGGCGCCTGTGGACTGACCCTGCTGAAACCGGCCGGCACCTGGGTGGGATTTATGACGGATGAGATCAACAACAACCTATACCGGCTCGACTTTCCCACAGGCCTTGCCGGAGATCCGGTGGCCGTTCTCCTGGGCAACCTGGGCGGGCTGAGCAACCCGGCGGGGATTGCCGTCGATTCGGAGCTGGGCCAGTGGTACGCCTTCATCTGTAACTGGGGAAATTCGACGATCACCAGGATCCGGTTCGGCACGTCGCTGCTGAACCCTGCACCAACCGGACAGGCACTGGCTACGGTCAGCTGGCTTCACACCAACAAGGGGATCACGCTGGTTCACGATTGCGGGACCGTTACGGGCCTGGTGACCAACTACTACCGGGAGTCGGACTTCAGCACGGTGCAGCTTTCCTTCCCGAAAGGAATGGCAGGTCCGGTGGTTGGCGACCTCGTATCGACCCAGGGCATGCTGAATTACCCTTACGGAATCACGGAGTTCATCCGGCAGGGCGATATCCTGTACGGATTTGTGGCCAACAACGGCAGCTCGTCGGTGGTCAGGATGTTCTTTCCTTCCTGCTCCGGTGCCTCACTGCCGTTTTATAACGGGCCCAACCCGCCCCCGATCATCTATGCCGACCCGGGGAATTACAACATCATGCTAACTGTCGATTACGGCCTGCCTTCGCAGGCTTCCCGGTGCCGCAATGTCGTGGTTCTGAAGAAACCGGATATTTCGCTGGGGTCCGACCGGAACATTTGTCCGGGCGATACGGTGCTGCTGGATGCCGGGCAGGGACAGCTCAGTTACCTCTGGTCGACAGGAGACACCGATCCTTCCATCCGGGTTAACCAGTCGGGCGACTACTGGGTTCACATCGAAACCACCGTCGGATGCACGCTTGCCGATACTGTGCGGGTCACCCGCCACGACACCGCTTCTTCCTCCATCGATACCACCCTCTGCAACGGACTTTCCTTCTGGGCCCAGCATGCGGCCAGGACCACCAGCGGAACCTACTACGATACGCTTCAAACCAGTGAAGGCTGCGACAGTGTGGTGACTACCTATCTGCATTTCAAGGAGTGCAACGTCCTGATCTGGCTTCCCACCGCTTTCACGCCCGACGGCGACGGGCTGAACGACCTGTTCCGCGCTACCGGGCATGAAGTCGGTCGGTTCGACATGCAGATCTACGACCGATGGGGCAGGATCGTTTTCGAGACCGACCGCATCACCACCGGGTGGGACGGCACCCTGAACGGCAAACTAGCCGACCCGGGTGTGTATACCTATCTGGTTCACTATGAAAACAAGCTGGTGCCGGGCGAGGTTCACCGCCAGACCGGGAGCTTCACCCTGGTCCGGTGACGGATGACCCCGGCATTTCCCATTCACAGGGAAGTTGCCGGTGCGATAAATTGTTATTTTTACCGGAGTTTTTCATACCCCTTTCAATCATGAGAAATCTTCTTTTTAAAGGAATGCTGGTCCTTGCCTGTATCCTGGTCCGGACCGGCATTGCCCAGACAGGCGTACGACTCCCCGATGCTACCAGCCATGTTTCCTATATTTCTGCACGGGATGCCCAGCCTTCCACCGTCGTTCCGGCTGCGACGGAAACCAACCCGTCGCCGTCCCTCGCCGGGGAGAGCGACACGCGCATCGACTGGTGGCGGGAGGCCCGTTTTGGCATGTTCATCCACTGGGGTTTGTACGCTGTTCCTGCCGGAGAATGGAACGGGAAGAATACGTACGGCGAATGGATCCGCCATTCGGCACAGATCCCGCTCGACACCTACGACCGGTTCCGGACGCAGTTTAACCCGGTGAAGTTCGACGCCGATGCCTGGGTGAGGATGGCACGCGATGCCGGGATGAAGTACATCGTCATCACCTCCAAGCACCACGACGGTTTCTGCATGTTTGATACGAAGCAGACCGATTTCAACATCATGAACACCCCGTTCGCCCGCGACCCGATGAAGGAACTGGCAGCCGCATGTGAAAAATACGGGCTGAAGTTCTGCTTCTATCATTCCATTATGGACTGGCACCACCCCGACTACCTGCCGCGCCGCGATTGGGAAAAGGACCGGAGCGCCGAAGGAGCTGATTTCAATCGATATATCGGTTATATGAAGTCGGAACTGAAGGAATTGCTTACCAACTATGGAAATCTCGGCGTGCTCTGGTTCGACGGGGAGTGGGAGAACACCTGGAATGAAGAGCACGGGAAGGATATCTACAAGTACGTGAGATCGTTGCAGCCCGGCATCCTGATCAATAACCGGGTAGGCGCCGGCCGGCTCGACATGGAAGGGATGACCCGCGAGGGAGCCTTCGGAGGCGACTTCGGGACCCCGGAGCAGCAGATCCCCGCAACCGGTCTGCCCGGCGTGGACTGGGAGACCTGCATGACCATGAACGACCACTGGGGGTACAACAAAGCCGACAAGAATTTCAAGCCGGCGAAAGAACTCATCCGGATGCTGGCCGACATCGCTTCCAAGGGGGGCAACTACCTGCTCAACGTCGGACCCGACGCCCAGGGGCTGATCCCGCCGGAGAGCGTGGAACGGCTGGCGGCGATCGGCCGCTGGATGAAAGTCAACGGCGAAAGCATCTACGGCACCTCCGCCAGTCCCTTTAAAAGCTTGCCGTGGGGGCGCTGCACCCAGAAGGCGGTGCCGGGCGGAACCATCCTCTACCTTCACGTTTTCGAATGGCCGGCCGACGGAAAGCTGGTGCTGCCCGGGTTGCTGAGCGAACCGAAATCCGCCCGGCTGCTGGCCGGACGCGGGTCAAACTCCCTGGCCACCGAACGCCATGAAGATGCCGTCATCATCACCCTCCCCGCAACCTCTCCCGATCCGGCCGACGCCGTCATTGCCCTGGAGATCAGCGGGAAGCCCGACCTGACCGAGGCCCCCGAATTCAGGACCGACCTCACCATCTTCACCGATTCGCTGCTGGTGCCCATCGGCAGTGACCGCGAAAAGGTGGAAATCCGTTACGAACTGGGGAAAAAGGAACCCTCCGCCACCTCTCCCCTTTACACCGGCCCCCTGATGCTGCGCAATACCACCCGGATCAGCGCCCGTTGTTTCCGCGACCGGAAGCCGGTGAGCGGCACGGCCGTGCAGGAGTTTATCCGCGTGGTCCCCGCCCGTGCGATCCGCTTCCCCGAAGGAAAAGTGCCTAAAAGCGGATTGTCCTACCGGTATTTCGAACTGACCCTCGACAGCCTGCCCGTCCCGTCCGACCGCAAAGCGGTCAAGGAAGGGTATATCCCCGACTTTGTCTTCACCCCGCGGAACCGTCCCGACCAGTTCAGCTTTACCTACATGGGCTACCTGAACGTGCCGGCCACTTCCGCCTATACCTTTTACCTGAGCTCCGACGACGGGAGCATCCTCACGATCGACCGGCAGACCGTGGTCGATAGCAACGGCCTGCACGGCATGCAGGAGAAACAGGGCACCGTGGCGCTCGAGAAAGGATATCACCGCATCATGGTCGAGTACTTCGAACGGGATGGCAGCGATGACCTGAAACTGGAGGTGAAAAGTGTGGAGATGCCCCGGAAGATGGTACCTGCCGGATGGCTGTTCACCGATTGACGAAAATCAGGGCCAGACAATTTTCCGGTTGGTCGTGGCATGCTTGTTAAACCGTTACCTTTGCAGGAAATCTGATCCGATATGTCCGTGCTACGCTATCTCTCCGCTTCCTTACTTCTTTCCGTGCTGGTGCTGCTTCCTTTCCAGGGATGCGATGTGGCCCGGCAGGCCACGCAGGCTTCCAACCTGGTAAACTGTGATTTCCGCATCCGCTCAGTGGAGAACGTGAACCTGGCCGGTGTCAACCTGCAGAGCATCCGATCGGTTACCGACCTGAGCATGACCGACATGGCCAGGATCATGGCGGGATTTACAGCCCCCACCTTCCCGCTGTCGATGCAGGTCAACCTTGAAGGGAAGAATCCCAACACCGGAACCGCGGGGCTCAACCGCATCGACTGGATCCTCTTCATCGACGATATTCAGATGACCTCCGGGATACTCAACCGTGCCTTTACCATTCCGCCGAAAGGCACCGCCATCGTACCGGTCGAGGTAGCCTTTGATTTGAAACAGGTGCTGTCGGGTAAATCGGCCACAGCCATGCTCAACTTCTGCCTCAACCTGGCCGGTGTCGGCGGCACCCCCACCCGGTTCAAGATCAAGCTGAAACCCACCATCGTTGTAGCCGGCAGCGCCCTTCGCTACCCGGGGTTTATCACCATCAATACGAGTTACAGCGGGAAGTGAGAGTGGTCGGGTTGTCGGGTGATCGAAGGTTCTGTCGTCCTGCCGGGGGTCCAAATGTACCCACCCCGACCTGCGGTCTACCCCTCCCTGCCAACAGGGAGGGGCTATAGGGTGGGTCACTCCAGCACCACTTTTTCACTCGCCACCGTATTCTTGTTGTACACCAGCCTCACCACGTACATCCCCCGCGGCCACGAGGAAACGTCGAGATCGAGGGTTCTGTCGTCCTGCCGGATGGGGCCCGAATACAATCGTTCGCCAAAGAGGTTGTAAATCTCCAGGGAAGCCGACCGCCATTGGTGGTATATGGTTGTGATGGTGAACATCGGGCTTTGCTTGCCGGACTTGAGCTTGTCGGGAATTTCAATGTGCAACTGATTGAACGCCGGGTTGGGGAAGACCTTCAGCCGGCCGGTTTCGGGGTTCTGCAACGGCTCGTCAAGCCCCACGATCTCGCAGTCGAGCGGAATGGTATCGGACGTGATCGGGTACGGGCACAGGCTGTCGTACACCAGCGGCTGGGTGTAGATCGAGTCGTACTCCAGGTTGGAGTTCAGCTTCCAGGCGTAGGTGTTGTACATGTTATTGATGTAAGGACCTGCCACCAGGATCAGTTTGTTATCGGCCGTGACAACCGCATCCTGAAAAGTATAATCATTGTCGAATATATCTTTGGTATTCAAAACATTGCCATTCCAGTCGATCTTGACTACGGCGTTGGTACTCATGCCTCCCAATGTAACCCACCCTGCTCCCACGGCAATGGTCGAATCGGCAAACCAGTCGATTGTGGTGGCCAGGCCTAACGTTGTGCTGTCTTTCAGGTCCTTGTATGCAAGCTCATTTCCTGCACTGTCGGTTTTTAGCAGCACCGGCCTGTCTCCGTATGGCGGAAGTGCAGCGGTTGCGTAATGCCGGCCGCAGGAGTAAATAGTTCCTTTATTATCCAGAATGGATTGAAAGGCTTCTCCCCTAAAGAGTATTGAACTTCCGGGAATATCCTTCCAGGGGAGTTCCCATTCAGCAATACCGGTGCTATCTACTTTAATGATAAAGGGATGTTCATGATATAATGTTGTGCTGCCGGCTTCCGGATACCAACAACTTCCTGAAATATAATATCGACCATCAGCATGTGTGGTCAACCCTTGTGATATTTCATTTGTTATCAGAGTGTCAGTTTGGCCGAAATAGTTTTCCCATAATAATGTTCCGCTACTGTCCAATCGAAAAAGCCATATCCTTTCATTCTCTATGTCACAACCAAATTGTGCAACCATCATGACATACCCATTATCCAATTCAAACACTTCTTGCCCCAAATCAATGTTATTACAAGATGATGCATATTGTCTGCACCATTCTATGTTCAAACATGGGTCCGTCTTTGCAAAAAATGTATCACCATTTGAAGTATTCTTTCTGGATGATCCACACATAATATAACCCCCGTCAGAAGTCTGTTTTACATCCCATAATCCTGATGTATAGGTCATTGACCCTATCAGTTTATGCCACAATTCGTAACCATTTACATTAGTTTTCATTACGTATCCAAATCTCCTACCCGTCGAATTATACAGGACTCCCCCAATTAAAAGCCCTTTATCAAGACATACACTCATTGATTGAGGAATGGAACTTTGTCCGGGAAAATAATTTCTTGCCCATGATTGACACATGCAATTTTCAGATAAACTGATAGATAATAGTATTAGAATCAATAATCTCATGTTGTCAATCCTTTTCGCATAAAAAGACAATGAATTTTTTATTCGTTAATTTACTCATCCTTTATGACGTAAAGCTTTCCTGATATATGACATTTTCCCTTATTCACAATCGATACCTGGTAAAATCCAGTCGTCAAGTTCTTCAGCGGAATGATCAACTTGCTTGATGGGCTATGAACAGGAATTTGGTAAAGTTGCTTTCCCTTCGCATCATAAAGGACCATTGCAGTCGGGCCTGAAATGGTTTCAATATTATATTCAACAGTGACAAGATTCTTTGCCGGATTTGGATAAAGATGCAAATGATCGATTTTATTTGGAGGTAGAATCACTTTGTGCTTATCGTGGGTTGCCGATTTCAACCCCGGAAAGGGAAACAAAATCGGCTCCTGGTAATCGATCATACCTGCAACGATTAGCATATTTCTAGCCATTGTTCCCGAAAGTCCACGATTCCCATCCTTGATGGCATCCAGAGTCTGTTCATCCAGGCTGTCAATGCCCAAGATATTAAGTGTATCAGAATTGATAAGCTGGGTCAAATCCATTAACTCAGTAAATGATTCATGATTGAATACCTCCTCAGGAGTTAGTGTGAAATTTGTGGTGATCAAAGACATAATGCTGTCACGCTGGGAATACTGTCGACAGTTATATTTCCATGTCGCCCAGTCATAGTATGATTCCGGTTTTGCGCGACAGGAAAATAGCCAACTGAGACTATCTTCCATTGCCGGGACAATGCCATTCCCTTTATAGAATTTGACTAGTTTGACATAAGACCTTTGTCCTCTGCTTTCCCATGCAGCGCGTTGAGACTCGAAAATCTCCTTTGGACTCACTGTATCTTTATTGGCAAGTATCTGAGCCAACATATAATCGGGTAAGGGTTCAAACCTGTTATCGAGCAGGTCAAGGATGTCCTGTGATTTGGCTGACTGGGGATTGGCTACTAGTACATCCCGTATCATGTCGTTAGACAACACGTTTTCTTTTACCACTGAAGTTTTCATGACGGTATCCGACAGATATGGAGACTCTGACAGAAGTTCATCCCTGGTCAATATCGCTTCCGTGGGTGTGCTGGATGCAACCTGGTAATTCAGAATTTCGGTAGACCCTCCATCAACCAATTCAGCCAAGATTTCAGCCACACTATCAGACTTGATGTCGGATAAAACCAGGTTCATCTTCTCTTCTTCTTGAGATCCTGAATTAAGTAAGGAAGGACATAAGTTCTCATTAAACGTTGTGTCAACCATTTGTAAAGAAATGGTTCCAACACAATAAATGTTTTCAGGTTCCGGTTTTAAACGAAAACCACTGAGATTTAACAAAGGATAGTAGTACACAATTGAGTTCCATTCGGAATAAAAATCATAATGTCCCTGGTTGGGTACCGAATCAAACATATTGCCGGCTGGGCCGTATGATTCATTGTTTATAATCATGCCCTGGTGATAAGAGATCCCGGTATTCGAATTAGGACCTTCGTCGTAGGTAATGGCAAAATCGATCAGATTCGGTTCACCGCCTTCTTCGTTAACGAATTTGTTGCAATGATAGCATAATCCGCCCAGGGCCGGCTCGTCGTTCCGGTTGTTGTTTTGCGAGATCGTCGCGTATTTCAGGTTATGGAACCGGTTGCGGTAGATTTCGTTAGGTTGGTTTCCGGAGTTATTCACCACCAGTCCGATCCCCTTGTATTCGCTGTCGGAATCGCGGTAAAATTCATTGTCTTCGACATGGTATCCGGTGCAGTGGTCAAGATAGAGCCCGTAGGTGCTATCAGAGGGTCGGGATGCGATGCGGAAGGTATTGCTGAGCAACTGAAGGTTTGCTGTGGTGTTAAACCCGCTGAAATAGGCGCCATACACATTATCTACGAACCGGGTATTTTTCAATTCGATATCGCAAGCGCCCAGGGTATTAAGAGCATAGATCCCCCGGGTCATCTTTTCGAAATGGCACGGCTGCTCCAGATCGCATCCCCCGGCCGATGGTTTCAGGCAGTAGGGGTTTATGTAAATCCGCGAATTAAAGCTGTACACGCCATTTCCGCGGTTGCCATGATAAACCGTACTGTCGTTGCGCGCATTGCGGAAGGTGCAACCCGAGAAAACCACCGGGTTGACCTCCAGTGCCCGAACGAAAGAAGAAGGATATGAGTTATCCTGCAAGGCGGCATTGGTAATGAAACGGGTGCGGTAAAAGTGTGCGTTATTATAAAATGTATATGGGTCGAAATGAACGGCTGTCTGGTTGTTAACGAACCAGGCGCTGTCGGCCGTTACGATGCCTCCGGCGTAGCCGTACGGGTGCTCTTCATTCGGGTTTTCGGCGCTCTTCGAGGCCAGGATTGCGGTGACGGCATTGAGGATGGCGCCGCCATGCAGCAACCGAACCTGACCCTGGACCAGATGATTCGAAGTAT
>DAONFN010000103.1:0-9029 GCA_035403625.1 Bacteroidales bacterium | reverse complement strand
CCGGTATCCCCGGGCTCCGGGAACCGCCAGCCAGGCCCACGTGATCTGCGTCGTGCCTGCCATGCTGCTGCCCGGCGCCGGGATGGCAGGAGTACGGCAATACCCGCCGAGCACTTTCCAACTCCCATTCAAAAACACGGAGATCGCCGCCGAATCACCCGCCCGGCAATCGGTGCAGATCACGATCAGTCCTTCGGCCGGCATGGCGATCGCATCCCGCTGGGCGCCGGTCACCCGGGGAGGCAGAAACCCGCGGTCGGTCGATTTCACCTCGAGCATGGCCGTTTGATGGGCCGTGCTTCCGTCGGGGCTGATATTGATCTGGCCCCGGGTGCTTATGGCCAGCAAGACCAGGAAGAATGCAAGAAAAGGTATCGTTTTCATCGTGTGTGCGTTTCAGGGATGAGGGATGATTCACCGCGTCAGTCTTTCAGGCAGCGGATGGTGAACCCGAACGTTTTAAGATCATTGTTGACAGCACAGCCGGAGCTGTTGAACCCGAGCCAGTTGGCAGTATTCGCGGCAGTCTGGCTGACAGACCAGAAGTCGCCTCCCTGCCCGCGCCATTCCAGTGTCCCGGCATTCCATAGCAGATCGCCCGCGGCGTGCAACTTCAGCAGCGAATTCCAAGTCCCGGTCCAGTTGGTCCATCCTCCCGAGGTCTTCACGTTATTCCATTCCGTGGCGGTCGGGATGCGCCAACTTGTCCCAAGTTCCAATTTACACGGATCCTGGGTGGCTGTCCAGTCGGAATTCTGATTTATGCTGGTGATCCAGGTGGTGTTCGGGGTACGGTCTGTGCCGTCGTGCTTGTAACCCTGCTTCAGGTTGAACTGCCAGTACCAGCCGGCCGAGGGTTCCGTGGCATCGCTGACGGCCGTAGCTTGCCGGTCAGCCCCCAGGTTCTTGGTGATCCAGCATTTCGCAGGTTCGCCGGGCACGTTGGTCACAGTGCCGTATTTGGTGTTTTTAGCCACCGGGGCCACGCCGCCCGAAACCTGGTGGTTCACCGCCAGGCTGTCGCCGCATGGAAATGCGGCGGTAGTGGTCGCCGTTAGGGTCAATACGGAAGAAGGACCGTTGCCGTTGTAAGCCCACACATAGCGTGTATAGGCGGTGCTAGCTGTCAATCCGGTCTCGAACATGGCCGTGGCAACATCCAGGTCGGTCGCAGTGGCAAAGTCGTTGTTTGCGCTCCATTTATAACCCGTGGCGCAGGAAACGGCATTCCATCTCCAGAAGATTGAATTGTCGCCCAGGATGTGGATCCCTGAAGATGGCGCCTGGGGTGGAACGGCCTGGCAGATCGTGTCGGAAAGACACCGCAGGGGAAATGCTTCCGGTTTTATTCCGGTTTGCAGGGAAAAAGAGCTTCCGGTGAAAACAAAATCCTTCGCGTTGGAATCGTCGCTTTGCGAACTCGTCCAGAATACCCCGGCAGAGCCCCGGTTGTTCAATGTGCCGGAAGTATTGACCCATCCGCCGTAATGCAGTTTCAGCGCCGAATTCCAGGGCCCGGTGGAATTGGTCCACCCTCCTGCACCGGCAACATTGGTCCATTCTGTATGGGTCGGGATCCGCCATGCTCCTCCCAACTCGGCCTGGCAGGGATCGTTGGCGATCAGCCAGTCGGAATTTTCGCTGATGGAAGTGATCGTCCAGAGGGGTGTCGCGTCGGGGTCGAACTTACGTCCCTGCTTCCGGTTGAACTGCCAGTACCATCCGGCCGAAGGTTCAGTGGCATCGTCAACGGCCGTGGCCTGGCGGTCGGCTCCGAGGTTCTTGGTGATCCAGCATTTTGCAGGTTCGCCGGGTACACCCTTCACCGTGCCGTATTTGGTATTTTTGTCCACCGGGGCCACCCCGCCCGAAACCTGGTGGTTTACTAAAAGGCTGTCAGCATAACACATCGGACAAGCACTCGTTGTGGCTATCAAAGTCAATACTGTCGAGGGACTGCAGGCGCTATAGGCCCAGACATACCTCGTGTAAGGCGTGTTGCACGTTAGTCCGTTTTCCGTTTTAGTCGTCGCCGAACCCATGTCGGTAGCAGTCGCATAATTATTCGTCGCACTCCACTTGTACCCGGTGGCGCCCGTTACCGTATTCCAGTTCCATGTAATTTGGGTAACGGCAGAAACATTCGTGCCCGGGACCGGGGATGCCGGGATATCGTTAAGGGTAGCCTGACTCATCAACCCTGCCCCGGAATGCCCCCCACAATTGCCGTATGCCCAGACAAACCGTGTGTACGGTGTATTACAGGTCAACCCGTTTTCGAACTTTGAAACCGCCGTGCCCATGTCCTCAGCCGTTGCAAAATCGTTCGTTGCGTTCCATTTATACCCCGTGGCGCCAATCACCGGGGCCCAGTTCCAGGTAATCTGCGTTTGACCGGGAATGTTCACCCCGGAAACCGGTGTCGCCGGGATATCGACAAGAGTTGTCTGAGTCAGCAGCACCGGGGTAGAATTTCCGCAACCGTTGTAAGCCCATACATACCGGTTGTAAAGCGTGTTGCAGTTCAGTCCGGTTTCTGTTTTACTGAGGGAGTAGCCCATATCTGTCGCGGATGCGATATCATTTATGGTGTTCCATTTATACCCGGAGGCACCCGGAACGGCAATCCAGTTCCAGGTGATCTGCGTGACAGCAGGTACATGGGAGGCTGCGGAAGGGGCTGCGGAAGACATGGTGCAGGTATCCATCAGGCATCGAAGCGGGAATCCTTCTGCTTTATTCCCTGTCATGATCACAAAAGAAAACCAGTCAAAATGAAAATCTTTGGCGGTTGCATTGTCTTCTTGTACACTCGTCCAGAAGACTCCTAAGTAGCCTCGGTTTTGCAGGGCCCCGTTTGTGTTGACCCATCCCCCAAAATGTAACTTCAGCGCCGAATTCCAGGGTCCATGGTAATCATTCCATCCTCCGGCGTTTGAAACATTAACCCATTCGGTATACGAAGGAATCCGCCACAGGTCTCCCAGTTCGGACCGGCAGGGATCGTTGGAAGCTAACCAATTAGAATACTCATTGATGGAGTTAATCGTCCAGTCGGGAATCGCATTTCCGTCGTATTTATGTCCTTGTTTCCGGTTGAACTGCCAGTACCAGCCGGCCGAAGGTTCTGAACCATCATCGACGTCGGCCGCCTGGTGGTCGGCTCCCAGGTTCTTGGTAATCCAGCATTTGGCGGGTTCACCCGGGATATTCAGGACTGTGTGATAATAAAGGACCTTATTAACAGGAGCCACCCCGTTGGATGTGACATGGTCAGAGAACAAACTGTCCGTTCCGCAAGTAAAGGGGCCGCAATGCTGAGTGGAGGCAGAAATGACCAGCGGGGTGGATGCTCCACAGCCACAATAGGCCCACACATATCGTGTATAATTTGTATTACAGGTTAAGCCGGTTTCCTTTTTTGATGTACTCAAACCCAGGTCAATGGCAGTTGAATAATCACTGGTAATGTTCCATTTATATCCTGTTGCTTTATCGACAGGAGCCCAATTCCAGATGATTTCTTCAGCAGCAGGAAAATTTGTGGCTGATGCCGGTGGGGGCGGGCTGGAAGCAGGAGCCTGAACCAGCATGACCGGCGATGAATTCCCGCAATCATTGTAGGCCCAAACATACCTGTAATAGGTTGTGTTACACGAAAGACCGGTCTCTGCTTTAACCGTATCCAATCCCATGTTGACGGCGGTTGAATAATCATCCATGGTATTCCACTTATATCCATCTGCGCCGGCCACGCTCCCCCATTTCCAGGAAATAAATGAACACCCGGGATCGTGGATTCCTTGAACAGGTGTTCCGGGAGTTGTCGTACAGGTTTTCCTGATGCATCTCAGGCTATTGCCAAAGGTCTTTATGCCGTGTCCATCCCAACTGAAATTATTTGCAAAAAAGTACATTCGCCCAGATACATTGGACCCGGAAAGCTGTGAATTAGCCCAATATAAACCTCTGCCCCCACGGGTCTGAAGTGAACCGTCATTTTGATTTAGATTTCCGGTTGCATGTAATTTTAACCCCGAACTCCACGGACCACTCCAGGTAATCCAGCCTCCGGCTGCATCCACATTGATCCATTCGGTTATAGTAGGTATCCTCCAGGCGCTTCCCAGTTCAATATTACAGGGATCGTTGACCCTCAACCAGTCTGAATTTTCACTGATATCCGTTATCCAGGTCGTATTAGGTGTTCGCGAAGTGCCGTTGTGTTTATAGCCTTGCTTCCTGTTGAACTGCCAATACCAACCGGCGGAGGATTCAAAGGGATCTTCAACCCAGAACGCCTGCCGATCGGCCCCCAGGTTCTTCGTGATCCAGCATTTACCCATCTCACCGGGAACGTTTGCAATAGTACCGTATTTGGTTAACTTATTCACCGGCGCAACACCATTGGCAACATGATGATGGATGACCAGGCTGTCGGTTCCGCAAGAAAACTGTATACAAAGGGTAGTAGTAGCAGACAGGTTCCGTACAGGCGAATGACCGCAACCGGAATAGGCCCAAACATACCGGGTAAACAGGGTGTTGCATAACAATCCGGTTTCCATTATTGTTGTGTCTGACCCCAGGTCGGTCGCAGTGGAAAAGTCATCCGTGATACCCCATTTATATCCGGCAGCCCCAGCCACCGGATACCAGGACCATGTGACCTGGTTCGGGCCGGGAATATGAACCCCTGCCACCGGGCTTACAGGCCCCCCGGTTGAAGCTGTGAGAATGGCTGCCCCTGAATGACCGCAAACGTTCTCAGCCCATGCGAACCGTGTATATGTCAAATCGCAGGAAAGCCCGGTTTCTGTATGAACGGGTTCCGTTCCCAGCACCGTGGCTGTCGCGAAATCATTGGTGTCGCTCCACCGGTATCTTGAAGCGCTTTCAATGGGCGACCATTTCCAGATGATCTGATTCCCTGCTGATATATGGTTTCCCGCCACCGGGGTGCCCGGCACCGGACAATAGCCGGTGAGCAGCCACCAGGACCCGTTCAGGTAGACCGACATGGCTACCGGGTTGTCGGCTCCGCAATCGGTGCAGATCACCATCAGCCCCTCGGCGGGGTTGACGATGGCATTCCGTTCGGCCTGGGTCATCCGCGGAGGAAGGAAGCCTCTCACGTTCGACTTTACATCGAGCATAGCGGAGGCGTTGGGTGCGCTGCCGTCGTTGTTGATTCCCACCTGGCCAAAGGCTGCCCGGGCCACGATCATGGCCAGTACCAGAAAAAAGCTGATGAGTTGTGGTGCGGATGTGCGGATCATTCCCCTCCCTGTTTGGGAAGGGGTCGGGGGTGGGGTGATAGATTTGTTCATGCTTCCGTGGTTGTTAGCCGGACGCAGGAATCCCTAACCGGGGCCTTGCAACCCGGGATTGATAAACTCTGAAGGAGTACAGGAAATATAAAACAGTTATCTGATATTCAACACGGAAGGACAAGCGCAGCGCGGAATGGTCCATAGCGTCGGTTTGCCGGGGTTGGAGATTGAGAATATTCGGGATGAAAATAAGTAAAATAACAATCCCATCACTCCTGACCGGAATTTTTTTCTTCCCCTGCCGGAAGACTGAAATAAAACCGGGCGCCCTGATTCAGTTCGCCTTCGGCCCATACCTCACCTCCTTGCCTTTTAATGATCCGCCGAACGATGGCAAGCCCGACACCCGTTCCGGAATACTCTTTTACGCTATGAAGTCGCTGGAAAACCCCAAATAGTTTATCGACGAATTTCATGTCGAATCCTGCGCCATTGTCTCGTATGCAGAATACGGTATGGTTGTCCTCAGGCACGCATTCGATGTAAATTTCCGGTCGCTCCTTTCGGGATGAGAACTTGATAGCATTCGACAGAAGGTTGGTCATGACCTGGCGGATGAGCATCGGATCGCCATAAACGGGGCATATCTCTCCAATTTTCAGGTCGATCGTCTTCCGGGTCGCTTCATCGGCCACTTCCTTGTAAACAGAAAGGAACAGCGCTTTCAGGTCAAACACCGATTTCCGGATCTCTGTCCGCTGCAACCGTGAAAAGGAGAGCAGGTCATCGATCAGTGTTCCCATTCGATTCGTATTCTCATGGATCAGGGTGCAGAGCCGTTTGCCCTCCTCATCGAAAAGCTCGTAATATTCGGATGTCAGGATGCCCGTAAAACCATCAATCGCACGCAACGGCGCCCGCAGGTCGTGAGAAACGGTGTAGCTGAAGGCCTCCATTTCCCGGTTGGCCTCCAGCAACTGCGCGGTTCGTTCGGACACCCTGACTTCAAGGTCGGCATTCAGCTTGCGGATCTCCTCCTGGGCCAGTTGACGTTCGGTGATGTCCATGATCGTTCCCATGAAGCGCCGGTTCCTTCCCGGGCTTGCCGGGACGATCCTGCCCCTGGCATGCAGATACTTGATCCTGTCCCCTTGCAGGATCAGCCGGAAATCCTCATCCAGGGGTTCATTTGTTTCAAGGGAGTGACGGAACATGGTACTGTACCGTTCCAGGTCGCTGGGATGAACAAACCGTCCCAACATGGAAAAATCCGGAATAAAGTCAGGCGACACCTCAAACAGGCGGTAGGTCTGTTCCGACCACCATACCTGGTAACTTTCAAGGTCCCACTCCCAACTCCCGATCGATGCGATCTGCTGGGCCTCGTTCAGCCGCTCATACTGCTCCGTTAATTCTCTCTTATTTTCGATGAGGGTTTTCTCAACTTTCTTCAGTTCCGTAATATCGCTCACCGTGGTGATGAAATGCATGGGAGTTCCTGTAAGATCCCTCAGCAGCACGGTTTGAAGATCCGTATAGACGATCCGGCCGCTTTTATGGATATACCGCTTGACCCACCGTGCCCGATCCATTTTCCCCTGGAGAATATCGGACATAACCCCCAGATCATGCTCAATATCATCCGGATGGGTCACTTCCCGCCATTTGACGTGTTTCAATTCCTCCGCAGAGTATCCAAGCATATCACAGAATGCCTGGTTGAATTGTACCGTCCCGTCGGGCAAGGTCATGGATTTTCCTACCGAGGCATATTCAAACACTCCCCTGAACCTTTCTTCGCTTTTCCGGAGTTCCTCTTCCTGCAACGACTGGAGCGTGACATCGAGGATGATGGCAACAAAGAGCTTTTCTTCGTGGTTTATGGAAAGATGTACTTCAATCGGGTAGGTCGTCCCATCCTTCCTTCGATGGACCGTACGGAACCGGATCATGGGAAGATCGCTCTCAAGAAGCGGTCCGACAAGCTTGCGAAACTGATCCTCTGAAAATTCGGGTTTAAGGTCAACCGGGGTCATCGATCTGAGTTCCTGCAAGGAGTACCCTGTGTTCAGCAACGCACCCTGGTTCGCATTGACGATTTGCAGCGTGAAGGCATCAAAAATGTAGATTACGTTAATCGACTGGTGAAGGACATTGATAAAGAGGTTCCGTTCCTTTTCCGCTTGCCTGAGCTGCGTAATATCCCGCGTGATGCTGATCATGTGGGGGACATCCCCCAGCATCACTGTTTTGGCAGACATCAATCCGACGACCTCACTTCCGTCTTTCCGGATGAAAACCGATTCAAAATTTTCAACGTCCTTCCCGGATAGGAGGAGGGAAACGACTCGGTTCCTGTCGGTAATGTCTTTCCATATATTAATCTCAAGGGTTGATTTTCCCTGTAAATCCTCACTCGAGAACCCGGTGATGGAACAGTAGTTATCGTTGAACTTTACGATCCCGCCGTCGTCGAGCCGGGTAATCATGGATGCATCCGGGCTGGTATTGAAGATCGCCGCAAGGTTATTCACCGATTCAGTAATGTCGGCATTCAGCCTCTGGTTAAGCATGATGATAAAGCCGAAGGATAGGATCAGGCCGACAATCAGGGCATCAAAAAAAGGCAAAATGTTAAACCAGGTCGGCTGAAAAAGATTGTTTGCCGATGTCCCGGTCATATACATGACGGCCCGTAACAAAAATACGGATGCACTCACGATAAAGACCACCCCCAGGAAATTGGCCGAGGCCCTTATGTTTTTCAACTTATAAAGGAAAAGGCTGACAGCCGTAACCATGAAGATGAAGACGTTCATAGTGCTGAACAGGATGGCCCGGTAAAGGATGTTGTCGTCGATCCACAAATAATAGAGGAAACCCACCACAAATACCGACACTCCGGACATCATCAGGGTCCGGTTCTCCTTGCGTCCCATGAAGCGCATGACCCCAATATACTGAAACACAACAGCAGCGACAAACATGAAATTCTGCAGTAAAACGACCAGGGAAAAAATTGCGGTTATCTGGCGAAACAGGATCATCGCGAAACCAACGATCTCCGTGGCGCTCCATGCCAGCCACCAGCCCGGCCCGGCATAGTTCCTGTTAATCCGGAACTGATGATAAAATACCAGAACCTGGATTAAATGACTGATTCCCAGCACGAAAATAAGAGTACGAATGTCAATGACCATGGCGGTTCATGTTGAGTAGTCCGGTAACAGGAACTGGAATTGGAACATCGTATTTCGGGTCGTTACAATTATGTAAAGATAAGAGATGACATCTCCCAATCCAAAAAATGGAGTAACAATTCTGTGCAAGGAAAAAAAAAGCCCTGAACTCGTTCAAGTTCAGGGCTTTAATTGATTTTTCCCGTGGCATCGACTGGACTAACCCACCTCCCATTACATGGGTTACCTGAGTTTCGATTATTTCTATTATTTGATTTTATCTGTCTTATATTCTGTTATTTATGAAATTGTAAAAATTATACCTGTTTTAAGTTTGTAAGTCAAAAATGATTACCTTGGTGCCATAAAAGTGCTATAAAATGAAAACGATACTAAGGCTCAGTGATTACGAAGATAAAGATCATTTCCGTCAGGTGCAAATCTATTGTATCCATTTTAAACGAAAAGTTTACATCGATACAGGGGTTAAAACAAAAGCCAACCTGTTCGATCCATTGGCTGTGGATAAACCATTCACTTTGACCAGTGTCTGCCGATCCAAATTGACCACCCCTGT
>DAONFN010000102.1:0-9042 GCA_035403625.1 Bacteroidales bacterium | reverse complement strand
CCAAACCGGTTGTTCACCTCTTCATATTCCGTCAGCAGCGCGACAACCCCCGAAACCGCCTCTTCCACCGCCTGGCGGACGGTCTTGTTTTCATCGAGTTGCGGATCCTGTTCGAGGTACCCGACTGAGTATCCCGGCGAGAAGACCACGTCGCCCTGGAATGATTTCTCTACGCCGGCGATGATCTTCAGGAGGGTCGATTTACCGGACCCGTTCAACCCGATGATACCGATCTTCGCCCCGTAAAAAAAAGAGAGATAGATGTTCTTCAGAACCTGTTTCTGGGGGGGATAGGTCTTGGAAACCCCCACCATACTGAAAATGATTTTCCTGTCGTCGGACATAATGTCAATTCAAAGATCAAAAATCAAAGATCAAAACCGTGATAACTAATCGGGATACCCTTACCCTCATCGTTTCAACCTACCCATCAGCACATTAGCACATTAGCACATCAGCACATCAGCACATCATCTCACCGACTCCATCATCAGCTTTTCGATCTTCTCCGTTTCGCGGGCCCAGCTGAAGTTGCGATGAACGAAATCATAGCCTTTCCCGGCTATTTCATCCGCTTTTTGCGGGTTATCCAGAAGGTACAGGATGTGAGCCGCATATTCAGCCGGGGTGCCTGCAACCAGGATCTCCTCGCCTTCACGGGCGTTCAGTGCCTGGAAGGCCAGGGGAGAGGTGATGCAGGGCAGGCGCATGGCCATGGCCTCCAGAAGCTTGTTCTGCAGGCCCGTACCGATCTGCATGGGGGCAATAAAGATGCGGGCCCGGGCATAGCTTTCCCGGATATCGGCAACCCAGCCCGATACCTCCACCTGTGCCGACCGGAGCGACATCACCCGGAGGTGAGGATTGGCTCCGGCGATCAGCAACCGGATACCCGGGCGCTTTTTCAGTACCTCCGGAAGAATGTCATTGACCAGAAATTCCGCACTCCGGATATTCGGAGGGTAACCCATGTTGCCGGTAAAGACCAGATCGACGTTGCGGGGCTGGTCAACCGGACGGAAGAATCCTGTGTCGACCCCGTTGGCGACAACCTGGATGCGCGCCCGGTCGGGATGGGGAATCAAATCGCGGTCGGGAGCGGAAATGATGATTTTGTTGTCGAATGCCTCGAAGATGTCGTGTTCATATCGTAAAAGCCGTTGATACTCCAATCGGAGGAAAGGCTTCAGGTAGAACGGGGAAGTGGCGAGGCGACGTTCCATTCCTTTTGAAAAAACATCCTGGTAATCAAGGGTTTTCGGGATATTCAGGTCGCGGGCATATTCAGCTACCCGGATCAGTTGGCAGAAAATGTGATCGGGCTGGTATTCCCGGATCAGTGCCTTGATGCGTGAGGCAGCCGAGCGGTGATAGAAGTAGCCTACCTGGAGGGGCTTCCGTGAAAAGAGGGTCCGGATCAGGCTGAACAGGATACTGATCCTGGATATCGGGATGACATGAACCGCTTTTGCATATTTTTTCAGTACCGGGATGGCATTCTGGTGCAGGTCCCCGTCGTTGAGAGCGCAGAGAATGATCTCATGCCGGGCAGCGAGCTCCCGGATCTGGTGAAATGCCCTCAGTTTATCTCCCTTTTCCGTAGGGTAGGGTACCCGGGGCAGAATGAAAAATATTCGCATGAACCTAGCTTGGCGGAGGCAAAAGTAAAAAAAACTGCTCTATTCCCCCAGTCCTTTATAAAATGCCGTCAGTCTTTCTACCAGTCGGGCAGCATCATATTCGTTTTCAGCCAGTTGCCTGGCCTTGCAACCGATGGCTGCTGTGAAGCCGGGTTCTTCCACGCAGCGCGTTACCAGGTCGATGAAAGCCTGTGGCTCATCCGCGGTCAGGATCTCCACGCCCGGGGTGAACCGGATGCCCTCGGCTCCCATAGAGGTGGAAATGATGGTTTTCCCTGCCGCCATCCCTTCGATGATCTTGATCCGGATCCCGCTTCCGGAAAAAAGAGGAACGATCATCACCGGTTTCCCTGCCATGAAGGCCCGGGCATCGGGAACCTCTCCGGCAACGGTCACACCGGGGATCCGGAGCGAGCGCATCCAGCCGGGCATGTTCCGCCCGGCGAGATGGTAGGTGAGCTGTGGGTATGGGCGGTGCAGCGATGGCCATACTTTTTCAAGAAACCACCCGATTCCCTGCTGGTTCGGGAGCCAGTCCATGGCCCCGATTGAAAAAAGTACAGGCAGCCCGGGAGGAGGGGGGGAGGCATCATATACCGCCGGATCGAGACCGAAGGGGATGTCCACGACGGGAACCGGTGCCGGGTTCCCTGTTCCGGTTTCCATGTGCCTCTCACGCCGCTGATTGGCAGATTGTTCTGCTATGCCCCGGAAGTAGTCTGCATCGGTCGGGGTGATGGCCACGATCCCGTCGACCTTCCCGACGGTCTCTTCTTCAAACTTTCGGAGGGTGCAGGCCAGGTGACCCAAATACCATTTTTTCAAGGGGTTTCGGGTCTCCTGTGCAATGCGTTCCCATATCCGGTGTTCGATGTTGTGCGCCCGGAGGATGATCCTGCCCCGGGAATGACGCCGGATAATGGGGATGTATGGCGCCATGAACAACGTCTCAAGCTGTATGATGTCGAATTGTTCTTCACAGAGGATCTCTGTGAGGCGATGGGTGAAGGCTTCGGAAATGAATCGTTCGACGTGGTAGGACCGTCGGGTGAAGAGGTTGAGGAATGCCGCCAGGGGCTTGATATGAAGGTCAACGTCAATGAGTTCAATGTGGGTTCTCCGGCGATAATCCTCCGGGATATCACCGGGAAGGACATTATATTTAAAGGAGTTGACGGCCATAACCCGTACCGGGTGTCCACGGGCAGAAAGCCCTTCGACGAACATGTTCATCGCCATGGGGCCGCCCTCTCTGGGAGGCCAGGGCGATTTATTGCACAGGAACAGAGCCTTCATGGCGGAACCTCCCCAGCGTGAAGATCTTCTTAAAAAATTGGATCCATGAATCGATGTCGAACAGGGAAGCATCGTTCGTAGCCTTGATAGTCAGGAAGATGCCGATGGGCATCAGTACGGCGGGGGAGAACCAGATCCCCTGCCAGGGGGGAACCACTCCCTCCGCCGAATATTTTTCACCGACAAACGACATCACCCAGAACAGGATAAAGAAAAGGGTCGATACGACGGCCGGCATTCCCAGTCCCCCTTTGCGGATGATGGCTCCCAGCGGTGCCCCGATGAAGAAAAGGAGAAAACAGGCGATCGAGAAGGTGAACTTTTTATGGAAAACGATCTGGTGTTTGAAGATCAGTTTTCGCTTGGTGTAAAGATCGTCCTTGCTGATGCGGAGATTCTCGCGGGCATTGCGGGCGGAACTCAGGGCGGTTTCAAGGATCCTGGAGCGGTCGGCGGTTTTGAAATTGACCAGCATGGTGGGATTAAAGGCAGCCAGTGTATCTTTCCGGAGAGGGTTGGCCGGTGTCTTGGCCGGCTGGAACTGAAGGATATTCAGGAAGTTCTGACGATAAGCGTTCTGGTCGGCCATCAACTGCCCACTGATCGAGTCGATCGAATGGACCAGTTGCCGGATATTCTGCATTTCGTAATTCTTCTTGAAAAGGTTTTCATCGGTCCGGGTCAGCTGAAAGGCAGAAAGGTCAAACCGCTGGAATTGCTCGGCAAAGGCAGTCCGTTGAAAAGGGTGTGTAGCGTCATGGTTCCTCAAATCCACCCGTTCCTCGTAATTAACCCCATTGTATAACTTGAAAACCAGGTACTTTTTATCGGGAGAGAGTTCCATCTTTCCCCACTCGGCCGTGGTGAGCGAAATGTTGCCCTGGTGCCGGGTATGGTCATAAACCATCACATCATGGATGGTATTCCCGTCCTTGTCCTTTTCTCCGATCCGGATCACGAAACCGTCGATCCCATTATAGAAGATCCCCTCTTTCAGGTTGAATGCCAGTTTCTTCTCCCTGACGTCAAACAGGAGGGAGTGAAACTTCAGGTTGGCAAAGGGCAGCATTACATTGGAGAAATAGAAGGCAAGTCCGCTGATGAGGATTGAAACGATGATCAGCGGCCGCATGACGCGGCTGAGCCCGATGCCCGCGGCTTTCATGGTTACCAGTTCATAATGTTCGCCCAGGTTCCCGAACATCATGAGCGACGAAAGGAGGATGGCCAGCGGCAGCGCCAGCGGTACGAAGGTGGAGGAGGCGTACAGAAGCAGGCGTGCAATGATATGCCATTCGAGGCCTTTCCCTACAAGGTCGTCGATGTATTTCCAAACGAACTGCATCAGCAGGATGAACAGTGCGATGAAAAATGTCATGACCAGGGGGCCCAGGTAGGATCGGAGAATGAAGAGGTCGAGTTTTTTCATGCGGGGCACACGGCGGGGCAAAGTTAATGAATAACGGGAAGTATATAATCGTATTTTTGCCGCCGGCACGATCGGCAGAGGGACCTGACCGTGTTCCCGGATTCTGTTCCCTTGCCGTATCAGTAACATGCGGATGCCATGACTTACCAGTTGGTTGAAGTGAACGACCGTTCCGCCCGTCGACGGTTTCTCTCGGTAGTCGACCGAGTCTACGCGGGCGATCCATATTATGTCAGGCCGCTGGATGCGGAAATCGAGGCCATCTTCGACCCTGCGCAAAACAGCTTTTTCCGTCACGGGGAAGCGACCCGCTGGATTCTTCTGGATGAACAGGGGAAAGCGGCCGGACGGGTGGCTGCTTTCATCAACCACCGGAAGGCTTTCACGTTTCAGCAGCCTACCGGCGGCATGGGATTTTTTGAGTGCATCCACGACCGCGATGCCGCCTACACCCTCTTCGACGGTGCCAGGGAATGGCTGTCGGCACGCGGGATGCAAGCCATGGACGGTCCGATCAATTTCGGTGAGAACGACGTGAACTGGGGGCTCCTGGTCGAAGGGTTTACGCATCCCGGGTTCGGGATGAATTATAATCCGCCCTGGTACCGGGATTTCTTTGAGTCTTACGGATTCGGGTTCTATTTCGAGCAGGTTTCGAACCATCTCGACCTGACCAAGCCATTTCCTGACCGGTTTTGGAAGATCGCCGAGTGGTGTATGAAAAAGCCTGAGCTTTCGTTCCGTCCGTTTTCCTATGACCAAACGGATCAATGTCTCCGGGATGTCAAGGAGGTTTATGACGATGCCTGGCAATTCCATGAGAATTTCACCCCGATGGATATCGAAACCCTGCGAAAGGGGCTCGACAAAGCCCGTCCGTTCCTCGATCCCGAACTCATCTGGCTGGCCTATTACAACGAAGAACCGGCAGCCTTTCTCATACAGTTCCCCGACGTAAACCAGATCCTGCGGCACATGCATGGCCGCATGCACCTGCTGAACAAGGTTAAGTTCCTCTGGCTGAAGCATCGGCGCACGATGACCCGAACCCGAATTGTGATCATGGGAGTGAAACCCCGTTATCAGCGCTACGGGATTGAATCGGGAATCTTCTGGCACCTTGATCAGGTTATGAAGAGGCGCCCGCACATTACCGAAATGGAACTCTCCTGGGTAGGCGACTTCAACCCCAAGATGAGGGCGTTGCACGAATCGGTTGGCGCTGTGTTCGCCAAACGACATATCACCTACCGGAAACTCTTTACCGAAGGGGCGGAATTCAGCCGTTCAACCATCATTCCGGTGAACACGCGGGACAAAGTCCTGCGAGAAATGGGTTGATAAGGAGTCGCAGAGGCACGATTTTTGTTGACAAATTAGTTCCTCCGGTTAAAAAAAAATATTGCACACAAACAATTTTGATATAATTTTGTGATTTGGAAAATATTCAAATTATATTTGTATAATCAATTGTTAAACCAAAACCCAAAAACCATGAAAAAAGTTTTACTAATCAGTCTTGCGTTCATGATCGGCCTGGCTGCTGTTGCCCAAAAGCCGCAGTTGAAACAGGGCTTCTACCTGAAGAACGTACAGAAAGCGAAAGAGATTCTCAACGAGCCGATGGGCCCCTCTTTCATCTCGCCTTTCAAACCCAGCCCCCTGAGCCAGAAAAAAGCAGATAATCCTAATATCGTTACCATCCTGGATCTGGGTACCTCTGCCAACGTACTGGGTTATTCGAGCGGCACCCGCCCGATGGTTTGGGCCGATGACGACCTGAATTGCGTGATCAACCTTCACCGTGCAGGCCCCGGCGCTACTCCCTCGAACCTTTCAGGATATTATGCCATGGACCTTGGACTGAACCTGGGTGCAACGCAGACCGACTGGACCAACCAGATCATCGTATCCTCGGCGATCTATACTGCTTCGCCCTACTGGTATGATGCCAGCCGTTATCCCTGTGCGGCTATCTACAACCCGGGAGGCGGCACCAACCTGGCCGACGCTTATTGCTCCTTCTTCGGGCCGAACTTCTGCAACAAGGTGGTCAGCGGCTTTGGCGGCTACACCTCCGGTGCAGCCAACCTGGTCAATTTCACCGACACCAACCGCACCCTGCGCTGGTATGCTCCTCCCCCCTATACCTATATCCCCGATGGTTTCAACGTCGATGTGAACGGGATTGCCCATATGGTCGATGGCGATAACAACGTGGAATCCGGTAGCGTTGTATACATGGGGAATTTGATTTACGGACGCGGTATATGGAATGCCACCACCCATCAGCACGATTATACCTATACAACAGTTCCTTTCCCGACGAAGAACGGAAACTACAACCTGGCCGACAACAAGATCGCCAGCTCACCTGATGGAAACACCCTGTGGATGACCACCCTGGGCGATGCTGATAATGGCACTCCGCTGATCGACTCAACCTTCTTCCCGACGGTTCGCCGTTCCACCGACGGTGGTCTGACCTGGGGCGACAGGATCAACATCCAGCTCGACGGCCCCAACGGCCTCGACGGTGTGAAGAACGCATATTCTGATTATTTCATCTCTACTCTTTTCAACCCGCCGCTGCCCACCCGCGATGAGATCCCCTATACTACCGCTTTCGATCACTCGGTCGCCGTTGACAAGTGGGGCAACCTGCACATAGGTGTTGCTATCGGTTTTGCTGCGGGCGGATATGCAATTTCATACCGTGTCGACAGCCTCATCAACGTGTTCGACGTTTATACCACAGATGACGGCGCTACCTGGCATGCTGTTCGCGTAGGCTCGCTGAAGACCTTCCGCGGCACATGGGGTGACTACAGCAGCGACAACCGTGTTTATATCTCCCGCAACAAGGCCGGCGACAAGATGTTCTTCACCTGGAACGATACCCATATCGACAATGAAGTCGACAACCAGAACCCCGATGTGTGGGCCCGCGGTTTTGACCTGGTTACCAACATGCTGACGAACGATGCCGGCGCCGACGCTCCGGTCAATGTGACCTTCCTCTCCGACATCACCCAGGAAGCTTACTGGCAGTGCACCTCGCCGATCGTTTTCACCGACGACAACAAATATACACTCCCGATCTGCACCCAGTGGTTTGGTGATCCTACCGCCGATTCGAAGTTCAAGTATATCCCCGACTTCTCCTTCACCGACGCTGATTTTACTGTGCCTGTGCCCAATCCACCCTTCCCCATTGGTATGGAAAAGAGAGACCTGGCCAGCATCTCCATCAACCCGAACCCGGTTAAGGATTATGCAAAGGTCAACGTCAGCCTGAAGAGCAACTCTGATATGACCCTCAGCGTGACCAACCTCGTTGGCCAGCAGGTCATGAGCCAGAACGAAGGCATGGTGAACGCCGGTTCGCATACCTTCACCCTCGATGCCAGCAAACTCAACGCCGGTGTCTATTTCGTGACGGTCCTCGTGAACGGTCAGAAGTATACCGAAAAGATGATCGTCGAATAACCGACCCTCATCCCTTCAGAAGAACCCCGCGGTCCCCGCGGGGTTTTTTTGTTACCTTTGCACACGGATAACAAAAACCTGATCATGCTGACCGGGCTTAAAACCCTCGTAGGAAAAGAGATACGGCTTGAACTGAAACAGAAGTACGTCCTCAACGGGATCCTGCTTTACCTGGTGTCGACGGTGTATGTCACCTACCTGGCATTCGAGGAGACCATCACCCCCGAAACCTGGAATTCGCTTTTCTGGATCATCCTTCTTTTCGTTGCCGTGAACGGAATATCCAAAAGCTTCCTGCAGGAAAGTCCGGCCCGGCACCTATATTATTATACACTCGCCAGTCCGCAGGCCATCATCCTCGCTAAGATCCTCTATAACCTCCTTCTTATGGCCATCCTGTCGGGACTTACCTTCGTGACTTTCCTGCTGCTGATGGGCGACCGTGTAAGCAACCTGCCGCTGTTCATCCTAACCCTTTCCCTCGGAAGCCTAGGACTTTCAGCCGTGCTGACCATGGTGGCTGCCATCGCCTCCCGTGCCGGTAATAACTTCTCCCTCATGGCCATCCTCAGCTTCCCCATCGTTCTGCCTTTACTCGCAACCCTGATGAAAGTAAGCCGGCAGGCCCTGACTGGTACCGGTACCCCGGGGCTCGCCGGGTTCCTGGTGATCCTCGCCACCATCATCACCGGCGTGATCGCCCTCGCCTATCTCTTATTCCCGTATCTTTGGAAAGATTGAAGGAGGTGCAAGGTACGATGTAAGATGTACGATGTACGATGTACAATTTGTTGAACTTCATACTAACAGAGTATTAAATAGTTAATTAAACGAACTGAATGATACAGAAAGACTGGTGGAAGTACCTTTCCTTCCTGCTCTTACTTTATGCAGTGATCGGGGGATTTATCGTTCATGTCCCCGACACCATGATCCGGGAAACCATGCGCAATCTTTTCTATCATGTCGGAATGTGGTTCGGCATGTTCACCATGCTGATCACCGGATTTATATACAGTCTGCGCTATCTGAAGCGTTTCGATGAAAGGGAGGATGACCGGGCGGTAGAAGCGGTCAATGTGGGACTGATGTTTGGAGTCCTCGGGATCATCACCGGTATGACCTGGGCCAACTTTACCTGGGGTTCTCCCTGGGTGAAAGACCCGAAGCTAAACGGTGCTGCGGTCG
>DAONFN010000101.1:0-9086 GCA_035403625.1 Bacteroidales bacterium | reverse complement strand
CTGCCGCTTGTTCCCCGCCGGCGGCCTTGATCCGGTCGTAGGTCATCCACGTGAATAGCTTCGATCCGAATTCCCGCTCGGCGAGCTCATATCCCCACTGCTTGAACTGGCCTTCGGTGAACTTCATGATGTTGCCCTTGTGGACCAGTGTCACCGATGGTTTTCGATGGGCAACGGCATATTCAAGGGCCGCGCGCACCAGCCTTTCCGTTCCCTCCTTCGACACCGGTTTGATGCCGATGGACGAACTTTCGGGAAAGCGGATCTTTTTCACCCCCATCTCGTCCCGAAGGAAACGGACAATTTTTTCCGCTTCCGGCGTTCCCTGCATCCACTCAATGCCGGCATAGATATCCTCCGAATTTTCACGAAAGATAACCATATCAGTTGTTTCCGGCCTTTTCACCGGAGAAGGTACGCCCGTAAAGTAGCGGACAGGACGAACACAGGCGTACAGGTCGAGCAACTGGCGCAAGGCTACGTTAAGCGACCGGATCCCGCCACCGACCGGTGTGGTCAGCGGTCCCTTGATCGCAACCAGATGTTCATGGATCACATCCAGTGTTTCTTGGGGAAGCCATTCTCCCGTTTGCCGGAACGCCTTTTCACCGGCCAAAACCTCCCGCCAGGCGATCTTTCGTTTGCCGTTGTATGCTTTTTCGACGGCCGCATCAAGGACGCGCACACTGGCATTCCAGATATCGGGTCCGGTACCGTCTCCTTCAATGAATGGAATGATTGGGTAATCTGGCACCTGTAGCGTGCCGCTTTTGAGAGATATTTTTTCTGGGTTCATATTGTCTTAGTTAAATAGGATGGCAAAAGTAAGACTATTTTAACTTTTTAATCAGTGCGCCCCATTGCCGGTCTACTTCAAAGAAGTGCTTCAGGAAATAGTTTCCGAAGAGGAAGTGCGCCTTGACGATCGCCACGCCGCGGGCCGCCATGATGGCAAAGAACTTCTCGATCATGCCGGATGCGATGCCGCGGCCCTGGAGCGACGACAATACCACCAGCCCGTCGAGCAGGATACTCTGTTCCTCCATGGGGCGATACGTAATTCCGCCGATCAGCCGTTCCGATTCATCACAAAGGACAAACTGCCGATCGTCATCGGTGATCTCCTTCGGGTAATTCTCGCGGAAAAACAACTGATAAAGGTACCCGATCTCCCTGGCCGTGACCGGCTCACGCAGGGTGTAATGCTGCCCGGTTTTATCGTCGAAAGTAAAACGGACCATGACGTGCTCCTGGCGGTCTTTGCCTACCTTGACAAGGTCAAAACCCTGTTCTCCCTGGAGTCGCGGAAATACCATGCGGCTGAAGATTCCTTTAAGGTCGTGATCTCCAATCGTGGCCTGAAGATCGGAAAGTTCGATCAACTGGATCGCCAGACCGCCCGTCCGTTCCGCCATTCGTTCGATAAGCCGGTCAAATGCTGTTCGCGTCGCTTCCGGTGCATTCGAAAAACAGGTGTGGCGATAAAAGTAATAGCGGATCAGCTCGACCTCCTGCCGGAGTTTGTACAACTCCAGGAGTTCGCGGCACGTTTGTTCACGGGCCGTATGAGTGGTCAGGGGATTCATGCGGAACCAATCCTGGTAATGTTCGATGGCACTGAAAAGAGACACCGGCAGATAATGGCGGGAGAAAGATGCCCCGAGGTAATGGTTCAGCCGTGTAAGAAGATCGGCTGAGTCGAAACAAGTCACCGGTTTGCCATCGAGATCGTCCTTCAACGTCATCAGGAACCGGCCTGCCTCCTCTTTGCCAAGCGCTTCGATGCAGGCGTCGAAGATCCACTGAACATCCAGTTCGCTCCGGCACCAGGGATAAAGTGCGGCTGTTCGGCAGTAAAAGTCCTGGAGCATGGGTGAAACCAGCGAAAGCGGTCTTTTATAGTCCGTCCATCCTGCCAGCGACAGGATCACGGCATTTTCCCTGAAGTCCATTTCCGGTATGGCGATATTTGAAGGAGAGATAGACCCGGGGATGATGCGGAATCCGCTGTGATGCCAGGCTTTGAAGATGACGGCAAAGGACCTGATGAAGATCTTCCTCCAGGCATGCCCGCGGGAGGAACCGGAGGCACGGTGGATCTCTGAGAGTTCACGGATTTTATCCCATGCGGTCAATCCTCCGATATACTGGGTGGTCAGCACCCCCAGTCCGGGCCGGCTGCTGCCGAGCAAAGGAGCGACAGCGGTGCCATAGGGAAACCCGGCCAGCGAGGCCAGCCAGTAAAAGGTTTCCGGACGTGGGGGCGCGGCATCCGGATTCTCGCTCATCACCATATGCAGGTCGAAATGTTTCCCTTCAACCGTATTGATGGAGAGCCGGTAATGCTTGAATTCCTTAAAAGCCAGGAGGCGGATGACCCAGATGCCTTTTACTGCTACTTGTGGAAGCGAGAAACCGGGTTCGTTGAAGGCCAGCAGGATGCTCTCTTCCAGAAAAGTAGTCGTTCGGAATATGCGTGTGATACGTTGTTTTTCCCATTCGGTGACGCCGTGTTCGAAGACCAGTCGTTCATTCCAGGCGGCTGTCGTTTCACGCGGAATGGCCTTCTGCATATCTTTCTCGAACAAGTTTGCCAGGGAGTCAAAATATCCTTCGGCCAGGCGCGACAGGAAGCGGTCTTCCCGGTGGAGTATCCAGCGGGAAAGTTCGGCGCGGACGGGCACATAATATTCCCGGTGCAGAACGGCAAATTTGTAGAGCATCCCCAGAACATCACCGAAGGCTTTCCGATGCCGGGCTGAGGCCGGCCACGAAAGATGGGTGCGGTACCAATACAGTCGCTGTTTGAGCGCATCCAGGCGGTGCTTTCCGAAATTCCCGGCAGCGATCTCGCGGATGGATTTCTCGTTCAGAAAGGTCAGCCCCGATTCAATGAAGGATGGCATGTTGCGGATCTCCTCGGGGTTGGGGGCTTTCAACAGGATCATGCGGTAAGCCAGGCATCTGACCTCCTCTTCCGGGTGATAGGCGAGCGCTTCCAGGCGGTGACGGATCACCATGGCCAGCCTGGGCTCGGTCTGAAACAGCATCCTTCCCAGTTCTTCCAGTGCTGCGACAGCTTCCGGGGTTTCGTCAAAGAAGATACGCAGAACCAGCTTGTTAACTTCCAGTAAAAGGGGGTCACGTAATGGCCGGTTTACAGGCCATTCCTTCAACTCCTTCTGCCGGAACCGGACCACCCGTGGACCGGGTTCGATATCCTTAACGACGGTGTCCCATCCCTCCTTCACCGGGCAAAAAGCGATGAGCGCCGCATTGCCTGCCCATATCTTCGGCTGCCGGGTGATCATTCCGAGATCCACCAGCGATCCGGTCAGCCTGTATGTTAAATCTCCGATCCGGAAGAAGCCATGGCCGAGTGGTTTCAAGGCCAACCGGCTCCCATCCTGGCGATTGACCAGCCGGTGACCGTCAAACCGGATATCACTCTCCAGAATACCGAGGTCGCGGTAAAACCATTTCGGAATGGAAACCGTAAAGCTACCCGCATCGATGCGGACCGTATTTCCCTGGTACAGGGTGTTGATTACCTCGCTGAAGTTTTTCTCGATGACTTTCCGGTTGAAGGATCCTTTTGGCGTCACTTCCCCTTTTGCGGCGCTGAAATCACGATCGACCAGGGCGAAATTGATCACCCGTTCGAAGGGCGCTACACCTGCATTGGCAGCCATGACGATCTGGTGATAATATTGGGTCAGGCTTTCGCCGGAAAGAGAAGTATAGACCGGATCGGAACGGTCGGGAACGATCAGTAGCACGTTGTACGGACGATTGTCGCCCACCAGGAACACGCTGGCGATCCCGGGCACCTTGTAAAATTTCTTTTCCACGACCTGCGGGGCGACCGTTTGCCCGCGGTTATTTTTATAAATGTCCTTGACGCGATCGACGATCTGGTGGTAGCCATCCTCCGAAACGGTGAAGACGTCGCCGGTGGAAAGCCAGTAATCCGTTTCGGGTGAAGTCGGATACGGAATGAGGTCGCCCGGTCCCGCCTCTTCCAGGTACCGGCCGATGTAGTGACCGCTGATCTCCAGTTCACGTTCTCCGCTGATCCGGGTCCTGACACCGGGAAGGGGGATACCGACCGTATGTTCGCGGTACATTCCCGGCGGGGTCATGGTAATTCCGCCGGTGGCTTCCGTCATGCCGAATCCACTGTTGAGCCCGATGCCGAACCGGTTGAAGAAGAGGAATACTTCGGGATCGAGGTAGCCGGCAGCCGAGAGCCCCCAGTGCAGTCGGTCGCCAACCACCGAACGAACGGCGCGCTCGCGGAACGCCTCGCCTTCCACCTGGCTGAGTGCTTCCTGGCACCGTTCATAGAGTTCCTGCCACCGGAGGGGGATGCTGATAAAACCGGTGGGATTGATCTTAGGGAAAAGCGAGAAAAGTGTCTCAGGGGAGGTGTTCCCGGCGAAAATATAGGTGCCGTTCCAGAAAATGGAGCCGGTCAGCTCCAGGTACCTGCCAAAGGTGTGGTACAAGGGCAGATAGCAAAGAAATACCGTATCACCCACTTCCGGAAGGGCCGCGGCCCGGGCGAAGCGCTTGGAGACGATGTTATAGATGGAGAAGGAGACCCCTTTGGGAAGACCCGTGCTTCCGGAGGTGAACATGGTCGTCGCAACCCGGTTGGTGGGACCCGGCAGACACTGGTCAGGGAACCCGGAAATCTCAACGGGAGTAAGTTTTTTGCATTCCTCCACCAGGAAAGGAACTGCCATGTTTTTCGCCGACTGCGGCTCGAGAGAAAAGATCAGGAGGGGTTTCCCGCTTTTTTCGCGGATATTCAGAAGGACTTTCAGTCGCTCTTCCGTGTCGGCCAGGGCGATGTTGATCCCAAGCCGGCCGATGATCGCCTCTACAATATCGCCCTTGAAATGAGGGCTTACGGGGGTGTCGTACAGGCCGAACATGAGGCAGGCCAGGTCGGTGCAGGCTCCTTCCAGGCAGTTTTCCGTATATAACGCGACCCTGGGAGGGTTTGGTGATGATGATGCATGAAACAGGGCTGCTATTTCTTTCAGGTGGCGGTAGATCTGCTCATAGCTCCACTCAATGGGCAGGGGAGAGGACATGTCCCTGAACAGGATATGATTCGGGTGCCTGGCCACCCTTTGTTCCATCATATCGCGAAGATCGTACCCCGTGTGTTGCAGGATGGTAAATACAACCTCGGTCCATTGCTTTCTTGCCTCGCCGGATCCCAGGGCGGTAAGGAATGCGGGCATCCGGGTAGTTTCGAGGAAATCGATCCATTCATTCCGTGAAAGGTCGCCTGTCCGGCCTTGTTCGATCAGTTTCAGGGCGGCTTTAAGGAGTGAGGCAGCCGGTTTGCCGGGGGCGCCGGAAGGGGACTCCTGTTTTTTCCATCTTGCCAGGAGATCGTGAAGATCCATAACGAAGGATTTAGGAGGTTAAGGATAAACCCCGTGGCTCAATAAACGATTGGCGATCAGTGACAACATGACCGCCATCATGAAAAAATTGCCCGTCAGGAAGACCAGCCGGAACCGGGGGGTTGATGCGAGCAGGAGTTGCCATGCCATGATCACCAGTAAGACGGCGTTCAGGCCAATCAGGACGAATCCGAGCAAGGGCAGGTGAAGAATGCGGAAATAAATCAGCATCACGGAGGCTGCGGAAGCGGCTGCCATCCACACCATGACGATCGTCCGGATCTGTCGCCCGCTAAAATGATCCGACAGGGTAGGAAACCCCGCGGCACGATACTCTTCGCCATATTTCAGCGTCAGCATCCAGAAATGAGGCATCTGCCAGATAAAGAGGAAGAAAGCCAGCAGCAGGGGCTGGGGGGCGTCGAATTTTCCGCCTCCTGCGAGCCATCCCATGTACACCGGAATGGCGCCGGTGAGGGCTCCGGGAACCACGGCAAAGGCAGTTTTTCTTTTCAGAAAAGTATATACAATATTGTACCAGAAGAGGTTGGCAACTCCGAGCAGCAGGCATTCGGCGGTGGCATAGTAATAGAGGAGGAGGAGGCCTCCCGCAATGCAGATCATGGCGATGCGGGTAGCTTCGGCCGGACTGATCTTTCTGGAAGGAAGCGGACGTCGTTTGGTCCTTGCCATCTTCTCATCGTAAGGCCACTCCTGGTATTGGTTCAGGGCGGATGCCCCCGAGGCAAGCAGGAAGATCCCCGCCAGGGGAAGGAGTAACGCAGCCTGGATTGAATCGGCGCTCATCACCATGGCTGTGAATGCCGAGAAGGTGACCGCCAGCGATACCGGGAAACGGGTCAGAACGATTAGCGTGCGGGGGCCGGCTGTATGCACCGAAAGATGGTTTTACTTAATGCTTTTCAGGTAGTCGATGATCTTGGTTGCCTCCTCGTCGGTAACCATTCCTTTGTATGGCTTCATAATTCCTTTCTGATACCCGGAAACAATGTCTTTATCAGGGTCGAAAATGGAGGTGCGGATGTACGCGTCATCGACCGTCACACTCCTCTCTTTGCCCCCGGTGACGACCTTTTCCTGCTTTCCGTAAAGGCCTTTGAAAGAAGCGCTTACAATCTTGGTGCCGTCGATGGAATGGCACCCCGTGCAGGCATTTTTCTTCAGTATGACCAGTCCTTCCGGGTCGGCCGATTTTTCGGGTAGCGCCTTGAGCCATGCCGCGTATTCGGCCTCGGGCACCACGCGGGCTTTGGTCTCCATGTAAGAGTGACGAAGGCCGCAATAGACCGTGCAAAGAACATCGTATTCGCCGGGTTGCTGGGCGATAAACCACATGTAGTTGTTCTTCCCCGGAACGACGTCTTCCTTGATCCGGAAGGCAGGGATGTACAAGCTGTGGATCACATCGTCGGAATGCAGATTCAACTTGACGGCCTTGTTGAGAGGGACGACCAGGACAGGCGACTGTTTCCCTCCTTCGTATTCAAAGGTCCATGACCACATCTTTCCGATGACAGTAATGGGGATGGCATCTTTGGGAACCGTACGCTGGGGGCTGAACGCGACATACCCGTAATAGAACATGAGCATGACCAGGATCAGCGGGATCGTGATCCATGTGATTTCCAGCAGGTTGTTTTCTTTCACCTGGACGGCAACCGGATGCCTTTTCCTGTTATACCGGTACACGAACCAAAGCATGGTAATAGTGATCCCAACCAGGAAAAAAAGGCTGATCCCGAAAATAACCTTGAAAGCAAGATCGACACCCTCGGCAAAATTTGATGCACCCATATGCAATGACTATTTACGAATGACTATTGACAAATTTCTTCTCACCACTTACCACGCACCACTCACCGGAACATATAATCCGACAGTGTGAACAGGATCACCAGAACATAGAGTAACAACACGATGAAGACGAAGGCCCGGAACAGGGTTGACTCGAACTTCAGGTGCATGAAATAAGAGAGAACGATGAAGGCCTTGACCGAAGCGATCAGAAGAGCAACAGCTACCGTCAGCGCTGAAAGATCGATCCAGGTCACCGTGATGGTGACAAATGTCAGCGTCAGCAAGGCGATCAGGACCCAGGCATGCATGCGATACGGTGTGATATGAACGGATTCGGAAGACATGTTTTTCAAATTACAAGTGACTAATGACAGGTGACAAATATTTTAGTAACGCATCAACAGTAATGGTTAATTATCTATCTTCCTTCCTAGGTAATAAGATAAAGCAATGGGAACAGGAAGATCCAGATCAGGTCGACCAGATGCCAGTAGAGGCCTCCGTTTTCCAGGAGCGCGAATTTGCCGGCATGGATGGAACCCGTCTGAACTTTAACAAGGACAATGGTCAGGAGAATGCCCCCGATGACCAGGTGCAGCATGTGCAAGCCGGTCATGAAGAAATAGAGGCTGAAGAACATCACCTGTCCGTGGCTCAGGGTCACCATCAGGTCTGATCCCGGGTAGAGTCCGATATGGAACTTGTGACCCCACTCGAAGTACTTGTTTACCATGAAGATGCCGGCACAAATCAGGGTGGTCAGCAGCAGCATGACGGCGGTCCGCCGGTCGCCTTTCTGAACGGCTGTGATGGACATAGCCACCGTGGCGCTGCTGAGCAGCAGGACGACCGTATTGATCGCCCCGATAAAAGCGTTCAGGTGATGGGCCGCCTGGTGAAACTCGGTGGAGTAGTGGGTACGCATGATGGCGTACACCAGAAAGAGTCCGCCGAAAAGGAGAATCTCGGTGAAGATGAAGACCCACATCCCCAGCCTGGCTCCGATGTCATCGCGATGTTCCATGTGATTCGTTACGATTTACGATTTGCATTAATGACTCCCTGGTCTGAACTCCTTACTTACAACACACTATTTATAGTCGTACGGCCCTTCATTCTCTTTGAGTTCCGGCATCACCTCAAAATTTTCCAGCGGCGGGGGAGAAGGGATGGTCCATTCGAACGTCCGGCCTCCCCAGGGGTTGTCGGGGGCCGGTTCGCCTTTCTTGCTGAACAGCGTGCGGAACATCAGGACAATGCCGATCACGAGCAGGATGGCGCCCACAAAGGAGACCTGATGCCCGAAGGTGAATTGCGGCAGGTAGTCGAAGTAACGGCGCGGCATCCCCATGATCCCAACCACGAATTGCGGGAAATAAAGGAGGTTGAACCCGATGAAAAGGAAAACGAACGACCAGTTGGCTTGCCTTACATTGTACATTCTCCCGTACATCTTCGGGTACCAGTAGAACAGGGCTGCAAAGAAGGCGAATCCCACCCCGCCGAAAACAATGTAATGGAAATGGGCCACCACGTATGACGTATCGTGCACATGGACATTGGTGGCCAGCGCTCCCAGGGAGAGTCCCGTCATTCCTCCGATCATGAACAGGAAGATGAAACCGAGGGCAAACAGGAAGGGTGGTTTTACCGAGATGGCGCCCTTGTACATGGTGGCTACCCAGTTAAAGACTTTGATCGCGCTGGGCACTGCGACCAGGAATGTGAGCAGCGAGAATACCCAGCGGGCCGTCAGGCTCATGCCGGAGGTATACATGTGGTGTGCCCAGACGAAATACCCTACGGATGCGATGGCCAGGCTGGAAATGGCGATCGCCTTATAGC
>DAONFN010000100.1:0-9094 GCA_035403625.1 Bacteroidales bacterium | reverse complement strand
AAGTGGCTGGATGTCAGGAAATCGCCACTTTTCGATATCCGGGGGAAATTAATCGGAACGGTAGGCAGCGCCCAGGACAGAACCGCCGAAAAAGAAATTTCAAGGCAGCTGGCAGAAAGGGAACAGCAACTATCAACCCTGGTATCCAATCTCCCCGGTATGATCTATCGGTGCCAGGAAGGTGAGAAGGGAAGGCTGACATTCGTCAGCAGCGGTTGTTATGCTGTGACCGGCTACACCGTCGAAGATTTTATGGAACACCGTTCAGTCAGATTTGATGACCTGATCCTCGACAACTTTCGCGATCATGTGCTCGCCAAATGGCGGACAAGTCTGGAGAATTATGAGATGTTCGAGGAGGAGTATCCGATCCTCACCGCCGGGGGGGATGTGCGATGGGTATGGGAACGGGGGCACGGAGTGTTCAACGACAAGAGGGAAGTGCTCTACATGGAAGGTTACATCGAGGATATAACCGTAAGGAGGCATGCAGAAGAGGAGATAAAAAAGCTGAATGATGAACTCGAGGGCAGGGTGCTGGAAAGAACGGCCCAGCTCCAGGCTGCCAACAGCGAGCTGGAGGCATTTTCCTATTCCGTCTCCCATGATCTCAGGGCACCGTTGAGGGCCATCGACGGTTTTACCCGGGTACTGGAGGATGATTATCATGATTGCCTCGATGAAGAAGGGAAGAGAATTTGCAAGGTCATCCAGGAGAACGCCATCCGGATGGGTCAACTGATCGATGACCTGCTCGCACTTTCCCGCCTCAACCGGGCCGACATGCATTATTCGCTTATCAATATGGCGGCACTGGCCCGGGAGGTGTACGAGGAGGTTATCTCCAACGAAGCGAAGCAACGTACAACTTTCGTTACTGAGCATCTGATGCCGGCCCCGGGTGATCCGGTGCTGATCCGGCAGGTACTGGTCAATCTTCTCGGAAATGCCGTCAAATTCTCTTCCCGGCGAATAAAGGCGGAAATCCGGATTTCTTCCAACCAGAAAAGGGATTCCGTGATCTATTGCGTGAAAGACAATGGCGCCGGCTTTGATATGAAGTACGCCGATAAGATGTTCGGGGCGTTTCAACGCCTCCACAGCGTCAAGGAATTTGAAGGCACCGGGATCGGCCTGGCGATCGTCCAGCGCATCGTTAACCGCCATGGCGGAAGTGTTTGGGCTGTAGGTGCAATTGACCAGGGAGCAGCTTTTTATTTTTCATTACCTTTGAAACCAGAAAGCAGAGTTTAAAACTCACAATCATAAGACCGGAAAGAGATGGAATCGTACGATGCTGTTGAAATCCTGATTGTCGAAGACAATCCACACGACGCGGAACTTACCCAACGGGCCCTGAAAAAAGGCAACCTTGCAAACAATGTCTTTATCGTGGAAGATGGTGAAGAGGCACTCGATTTCCTTTACTCGAGAGGAAAGTTTGCCCAGCGAAACAGATCCAAAGCCCTGCGGGTGGTGTTTCTTGACCTTAAACTGCCCAAGATCAGCGGGCTGGAAGTTCTTAAAGCCATCAAATCGACCGAATCGACACGGCTTATCCCGGTGGTGATCATCACTTCGTCGAAGGAAGATCCCGACATTAGGCAGGCCTATGAACTGGGTGCCAACAGTTACGTGGTTAAACCCGTCGATTTCGACTCGTTTATGGAAGCAATAAAAACAACCGGCCTGTTCTGGCTGTCGATCAACATACCTCCGGTTCAATTCCACTGACTCCCCATGTGACAGGCTGGGTTGGCCGCGTAATAAATTCCCGGTTCTCCCGTTACCCTGTTACATTCTTCCATCTCCCGGCCAATAACCTGGAATTGCTATGACCTTACTGATATGACTGACAACGAAGTAAAAAAAATCACCGATCATGTTTCCTGGATCGGAGTTCTCGATCGCGACATCATCACATTTGATGTTGTGATGGAAACGAAATACGGTACTACCTATAACTCTTATTTTATCAATGCCCGGAAAAAAACGGTTGTGGAAACGGTGAAGGAACCGTTCTGGGCAACCTACGAAGCAAAACTCCGGTCGCTTACCGATCCGGCTGAAATCGAGTATATCATCCTGGATCATACCGAACCCGACCATTCCGGCTGCCTTGCCAGGTTGCTGAAGATCGCTCCAAGGGCAACGGTGGTTGGAAGCGGGAATGCCATCCGGTACCTGAAGGATCTGACCGGAATTGAGTTCCCCAGCCTGGTCGTCAAAGATGGACAAACCCTCGATCTCGGGAATATGACCCTGCAGTTCATCGCTGCTGCCAACCTCCATTGGCCCGACTCCATGATGACCTACCTCAGGGAGGAACAACTGCTTTTCACCTGCGATATCTTCGGCGAACACTTTTGCCACGAAGGAGTGTTTGACGATTGTACAGGGGATTTCACGGATGCCTTCCGCTATTACTACGATGTGATCATGAAACCTTACAGCAAGTTTATGCTGCAGGCGATCGACCGGATCCGGCCGCTGGAGATCCGTGCTATCCTTCCGGGCCACGGGGCTGTTTTGAGGGCGGATTGGCGAAAGTACGTGGAACTCTCGGAACACTATGCCCGGGAAGCCCTGAACGAGCAAAAACCCAACCGGGTGTTCCTGGGATATGTTTCCGCCTATCACAATACGGGCATTATTGCGGAAATGATCGCCCAGGGAATGAAACAGGCCGGGGATATTGAGGTGGATCTCTGCGACATCGAGAAAATGGATGCGGCTTCGATCGAAAAGAAAATTGCAGCGGCTGCCGGCATCATGCTCGGATGTCCGACGTTCAGCCAGAATATCCTCGCCCCGGTATACCAGGTATTTGCCCTGATCAACCCTATCCGCGACCGGAATAAACTGGCCGCCGCTTTCGGGTCGTATGGTTGGAGCGGTGAAGGGGCACGGATCATGACCTCGGCCCTGGCGAATCTGAAAATGAAGGTCATGGATGATGGACTTATGGTGAAATTCACTCCCCATAACGAAGTGCGGGAAAAATGCATTGAATATGGCAGAAAATTCGGGACTGAGTTGCTGGCTTGAAAGATTAGCTTACCCGCGAAGGACAACAGGTTGGATCATCCTGGCCTTCCTGCTTCCCTTTTTGCATTCCTGTATGCCAGGACGGCAGACGGCCAGGGGGTTTATCAAGTCACCACCCGGCATCAGCATCCTCGTAAATGCGCCCGACCTTGTTTATAAATTCAACCACCGGGGTGAGGATATACGGGGCTTTGATTCCATGTCGCAATCCCGGCAGGATTCGGCACTCTGGGTTTCCAGCCGGTATATGCAGTTTCTCAACGACAGCATCCTGCTCGAAAATTACATGAACCGGTTTATCAGTGAATTGAGACTGCTGGGCTTCACGGTTTATGTAGGCTCGGCCGACGATTCCCTTCTCAAAGCCAACCCGCAATCCTATGTGGTTGATATCGCCCAGCTCCAGATGGATGAATACAACTATACCCTCGAAGATGAGGATGCTTTTCTCGATTCGGTTTACCTGAAAAAGATCCGGCTGAATGCCGTTGACTTCAGTGCCTGGTTCGACCTCTGGAAAGTCTCTTCGGGACCGGGCAGGAAAACTACCCTGTACGGCACTTCCACTGCCTATGACGACTTCGACGGGAAGTTCTTCAACGACCCTTTCTCCGGTTCGGTCCGGTACAAATATTCAATCGATACGCTGAAAGTTGCCGATATGTATGAAATGGCAACCGTTCTCGGGAAAAAACACGCCGGGTACCTGTACGACTTTTTCCTGAACCAGTACGTGGCCATCCATCTGCCGGAAGGAGAAGAGCCGGAAGATTATTACCACTACGATCGCGCCCGTCACTACCTGACCCCGGCCGGGGACGACCGCCTGGAGATCCTTGAACCGAAGTAATTTCCGAAACGCTTCGTCTCTACATACGTCCTTACGTTCATACCTCGTCCCATTATCACGTATCCCGCAGACTCCTGGCATACGGCGCCACCTCCTGGCTGACAAAATCCCCTTTCAGAAACTTGAAATATCCCGCCACGGCGATCATGGCGGCATTATCGGTGGAGTAGGCGAGGGGAGGGATGAAAATGTTCCATCCCCGTCGGTCCCGGGCTTCTTCAAGGGCTTTCCTGAGTCCGGAGTTGGCGGAAACCCCGCCCGCAATGGCAATGTCGGGCAACCGGTCGGTGCCCAGCCTTTGCTTTACCTCAGCGGCCGCCAGCGAAAGTTTCGACATGAGTATCCCGACAATGGCAGCCTGGATGGATGCACAAAGATCGTTCACGTTATGCTCGATGAAGTAAGGATCTTTCCTCAATTCGTCGCGGATGAAATACAGCACCGAGGTCTTCAGACCGCTGAAACTGAAGTCCAGCCCGGGAATCGAAGGCCTGGCAAATGGAAAGCGATCCGGATCCCCCGACTGGGCCAGTTTGTCGATCACCGGCCCTCCGGGATAAGGAAGTCCCATGATCTTGGCCGATTTATCAAAGGCCTCTCCGGCCGCATCATCCAGGGTCTCGCCAATGATCTCCATTTGCGTATGGCTACGCACGAGCACAAATTGCGTATGGCCCCCGGAAACAGTCAGGCAAAGGAACGGGAAAGAGGGTACCACATTCGTTCGCGTTTCATTCCGGATAAAATGGCACAGTATGTGTGCGTGGAGGTGATCTACTTCGATGAGCGGTATGTTGAGCCCCAGAGAAAAAGCTTTTGCGAAGGAGGTGCCCACGAGCAGTGACCCCAGCAGGCCTGGCCCGCGCGTGAAAGCCACCGCCGAAAGCTCTTTTTTCTCTATATTTGCTTTCCGGATAGCTGTGTCGATGACCGGAATGATATTCTGCTGATGGGCCCGGGAGGCCAGTTCAGGAACAACGCCGCCATAGATCTTATGCACATCCTGGCTGGCGATCACGTTCGACAGGATAACATCATCCCTGATCACGGCTGCCGAGGTATCATCGCAGGAGGATTCAATACCGAGTATATAATGTTGCATGGCGGGTAAAAGCGATTGGGAATAAAAACAGCTGCAAAAATAGTGCTTTATCTGGTCACGGCTGTCGTTTCACTGCTGTTGACCATCCTCCTGGTACTGAGGAGCGAACCCGTACAAACCTGGGGTTCGCGGGTCGCTGCTGCCTGGTTGTCGGCCAAAACAGGCGCCGATATTCGCATCGGTGGTTTTTACCTCTCCCCGTCACGTGGTCTTCAGATCGAAGATATTTCGGTAAAAGACCACCAGCACGCCCTTCTGTTATCTGCACACCGGCTGGGAGTGGTTCCCGGCCGGATCTCCGTCGGTTCACGGATCCTGCACATTCGCAGTGTCACGCTGGAGAACGGCGTGGTGCAACTTCTCACCCACAAGGGCGACAGTGTTCTGAATCTGCAAAGGATCCTCGACCGGTTAGCCTCCGGCGAAAAGAAAGCCCCGGATACAACGGCAGGCCGGCCCTGGGATATCCGGGTCGAATCGGTCCGGATATCGGGAACCCGGTTCCACCTGCAGGATGAAAATGAGCCCGCAGCCCCATCCGGAATGGACTATACCAACATCGATGTTTCAGGGATCAATCTGGATATGGCACACGTCCATATCGATGGCGACACCATCAAAGCCAGGATCAACCGGCTGGCTGCCCGGGAACGCTCGGGATTCACGCTCCATGATTTTTCGGGAGATTTTGCGGTCGGCCCCCGCTTTCTGAAAGCCGACGGACTCAGGTTCCGAACCGACCATTCCGACGTATCGCTCACCTTTGCTTTTCTTTACGACGGTTGGACTGCCTATAACGATTTCCTGGAAAAGGTGAAGATCAGGGCGGATATTCAACCGTCGGACCTTGACTTGCAGGACATCGGTTTCTTTGCTCCGGAAGTTGCCGTGATGAAAGACCGGTTCGGGCTTTCGGGCCGGATCACGGGTACCGTCGGCAATTTCAAGGCGCGTGATTTCCGGTTTTCTTTCGGTTCAAACACCCGGTTTTACGGGAATATCAGTGCCATCGGACTTCCGAATGTCGAAGAAACCTTCGTGGATCTCGATATCCGGAGCCTGACAGCGGCTAAGTCCGACATCGAATCGCTGCTGATCCCGGGGAGCATGAGGAATATCGTCCTTCCGGATATCCTGGCCAACCTGGGGACGGTGACACTGAACGGATCCTTTACCGGCTTTTATAACGATTTCCTGGCTGAAACCCGGATCCGCACCTCCCTTGGCCGGATCAATGCCGACCTTTCGGTGAAGAGGGGAGAAAATGGCCGGATCGGTTACCAGGGCCGGTTGGACGCAGGAGCGTTCGATATCGGAGTGCTCACCGGGAAGCGTCCCCTGCTGGGGCCGGTCACCCTGTCGGCCGAACTGAACGGCAGCGGACTTACCATGGATGAGATAAGCGTAAGAATGAATGCCCGCATCGACACCATCCGGATCAACAACCATGACTTCTCCGGAGTTCAGGTACGGGGAGAATTGGCCGACAAGCGGTTCGACGGACAGCTCAACATCAGGGATCCGCACCTGGGACTCGATTTTACCGGGGTGGTCGACCTGCATGATTCGCTTCCGGATTTTGATTTCCGGGCCGCGATTCAGCACGCCGAACTTTTTGATCTTAACCTGCTTGCCCGCGATTCAACCGAGAAGCTTGCAGCCAAACTCGATGTCAATTTCAAAGGAAACTCCCTCGACAACCTCGACGGCTCCATCCGGATATCCGGACTTTCCTACCAGGAAGGAGAGAAACACCTCACCCTTAACAATTTTACCCTGATGACAAAAAGACAGGGCAACGGGTCAAAAAGCTATCACCTTACTTCCGATTTCCTGGATGCCGATATCTCCGGCGATTTTTCCTTCAGTTCTCTGGTTCCTTCCATGACCACTTTCATCCGCAATTATCTGGCATCCTTCAGGTTGAAGGATACGGTGATTGTAGCCGGGAAATCGCTGCGGAATCAACAGATGGATTTCGAAGTCCGTTTCCACGATTCACATGAGCTGAGCGACATCTTTTTACCATTCCTCCGGATCGCGCCCGGTACCCTACTGCGGGGAGCCTATGATGAACAACAGGAATCGGTTGTATTGAAAGGATCATCTCCGGCCGTGTATGTCAATGATATCGAGCTTGATAACTGGCACATGGAAGCCAGGTCCGGTCCCAGCGACCTGAATGTGGTGACGGGGGCAGACCGGGTGTACCTGATCAAAGCCAGGGAAGGAGATTCCCTGGAAATGAGGGTCGATAACCTGCAGGTAATCTCCGATATCGGGCACGACACGATCCATTTCGGGGTAAAATGGGCAGCCGATACCAGCCGGAGCCGTTTCAGCGGTTATGCCACCTTTCGGGAGAGTCCGGTGATAGGTCTGAAATTTAATGACTTCAATGTTTTTCTTAATGGCCGTTACTGGTCATTGGATCCCGGTAACTATACTCAATTCGATACCTCGACGATCCACCTCTCAGATCTTACCTTCAGTTCCGGTGATCAACGGCTGAAGGTGAGCGGAAATCTGTCCGACAACCCGGGCGATACCCTTTATGCCGGGTTCAACCGAATCGACGTCGCCAACCTCGACCAATTGTTTGGAACGGCCGATATCGACATCGACGGAGTACTCAACGGGAATCTGAAGATGATCCACCCTTACCGCGATATCGCGGTTCTGGCCGACCTGAGAGTCAGCCGGTTCAAGTTCAACAAGGAATTATTGGGCGATGCCCTCCTTGACCTTGCATACAACGCGGAAACCAAACGGCTCGACCTGAAATCCCAAATCGCCTATACAGGGAATGCAGGTACCACGATCCCATTTTTGTTGGAGGGCACCTATCTGCTTGATAAGAAAAATCCGCACTTTGACGCGGATCTTACACTCAAGAATCTGAATCTCAAAATTATTGCCCCGTTCGTGGATGATTTTATGGGAGGTGTCAGCGGTTTGGCGTCGGGAAAAGCCCACATCAGCGGCTCACCGGAGCGCCCGGATATCCGGGGACAACTGAAACTGATGCGTACGGAGTTCAGGATCAAGTATCTGAATGTCCCGTATTCCTTCGCCGATATCGTGACCATCGATAGTAATGCGTTTATATTTAACAAGATAACGATGTACGACTCGTTGGGAAACAAGGCTGTCCTGAACGGGAAGATAACCCATCATTACTTTCGCGACGTGAACCTGGACCTGCATGCAGAGATGGAAGATTTCTCGGCTTTCAGCAATACCCGGGCACAGAACCGGATATTTTACGGGAACGCCCGCGCTTCCGGCTCCGTGAGCATCACTGGCCCTCCCGACAACATCCGGGTAATGGTCAGGGCGGCCAACGGAGGTAAAACGCACGTGGTTATCCCGATCGACCTGACCCGATCGGTCGAACAGGTGGATTATATCATCTTCAAGGAACCGGAATCCGACTCGGGCAGGATCAGCCGGGCTCATGAAGCGATCAACCCGGCCGGGTTGTCCATTGATCTGGGATTGAGGGTGAAGGAGGATGCAGAAGTGGAGGTGTACTTTCCGGATCAACTCGGAAACCTGACCGCCTCGGGAAGCGGCAACCTGGTGATGACCATGACCCCCTCGACCCCGTTTACCCTTTCAGGAACTTATACGCTGACCAAGGGTTATTTTCTCTTCCATAAAAACCTGATCCGCCTGCCCATGTCGATCCGGGAGGGCAGCACCATTCGCTGGACCGGCGATGTGGCCGATGCCGGGATCGCGATCAGCGCAGCGTACCGTACCAAGGCGCCATTGAAAGGAGTCACCCTGAACCCCGAACAGGAAGGAATCCGGGTCCCGGTAGAATGCATCGTAAGGCTGGGAGGGAGGCTGATGAACCCTGATATCTCCTTCACAATCAATCTGCCCAACGTTGAGGAAGGGATTCGGAATGAAATCTTCTCAGCCATCGATACCAATAATAAAACGGCTGTGGCTGAGCAGGCGATCTACCTCATGGTCCTGAACCAGTTCAAGCCGGTGGTGAATACATCCAAGTCGAATGTCGATGTCGGTGTCACCTCTCTTTCGCTCGTGACCAACCAGATTAACACGCTGTTGTCGCAAATCTC
>DAONFN010000099.1:7200-9169 GCA_035403625.1 Bacteroidales bacterium | reverse complement strand
TGGCGAAGAGGTCCATTTCGGGGGTGGGAGCGGCTTTGCCGGATGTCCGGGTGGTTTCAGTACGGCCGGGACCGGCGGGTTTGAAGGGGACGGAGGGGGGACGGACCGGTTCCGGCTCAGGTTCCGACACGACCGCGGCCGGTGTGACCGGTTCCGGGTCGCTGATCGTCACCGTGATTCCCGGTGCAGGGGTCAGCACGGTTTCGGTGATCGCGGCAGGAGGAGGCGTCGGTGTGGCAGGTTCAGGGTCGGGCACAGGGTATTCCGGCCGGGAAAATGCGGGCGGTTCGGTGGTGAGCGGGGTTTCCCCCAGCCGTTGCAGCCGGTGAAGGTTCTCATAAAACTGCCTGACATTCTCCATCAGGATATCCGATTCAATACGGGGTACATGGTCGCCGAAACGGTACAGCGCCTCGTACTGTTCCGTAATGGCTTCAAGCAGCCAGCGGTTTTCTTCCTTAATGATCTCCCTGTTCATGATTATTTTTCCCGGTTGCAGGAAATGCTTATTTTTGTGCGAAAGCAGCAATAAAATTACAAAATATTACCCTCCTGAATGCAGATCGAAAAAAATAATACGGCCGGCCGGCTCGGGTGGATCGAAGTGATTTGCGGATCAATGTTTTCGGGCAAGACCGAGGAGCTGATCCGGCGACTGAAACGGGCCAAGATCGCCCGGCAGAAGGTGGAGATCTTCAAGCCGGAGGTTGACACACGATATGATGAAATTAATGTGGTATCCCACGACGAGAACGCCATCCTTTCGACCCCGGTGCAATCGGCCTCGCAGATCCTGCTGCTGACGAACGATGTGGATGTGGTCGGGATCGATGAGGCCCAGTTCTTCGACAATGAATTGCCCGCCGTTTGCAACCAGTTGGCCAGCAATGGCATCCGCGTGATCGTGGCCGGCCTTGACATGGACTATCTGGGCCATCCCTTCGGCCCCATGCCCAACCTGATCGCGATTGCCGAGGATGTCGTCAAGGTGCACGCCGTGTGCATGAACTGCGGCGACCTGGCGCATTACACTCACCGCAAAGTCAAAGATGACCACCTGGTGATGCTGGGTGAGATGGATGCCTACGAACCGCTGTGCAGACGGTGCTACCTGGAGAAGACCCGTTGATTGCACATTATTCCTATCTTTGCACCGCTAAAAGAACATCCTACCATGAAAAGAGCTTTTTTTGCCCTGCTGGCCCTCGTGATCGCCTGCAACCTAACCGTTATGTCCCAAACCAAAACCGACAAGAAAGTGGTAAAATTCGTCATTCACACCGATTTCGGTGACATGAAGGGGATCCTCTACAACGAAACCCCACAACACCGCGACAACTTTGTAAAACTCGCCAAGTCAGGATTCTATGACGGCACTCTGTTCCATCGTGTGATCAGTGGTTTCATGATCCAGGGCGGCGACCCCGACTCAAAGAATGCAAAACCCGGTCAGCCCCTGGGTATGGGCGGCCCCGGCTATACCATCCCCGCTGAATTCAATAAGACCCTTACACACAAGCGCGGAGCGCTGGCAGCCGCCCGTCTCGGCGGACCGCAGAACCCGCAGAAAGCCTCCTCCGGATCGCAGTTTTACATTGTCCATCCCGAAAAGGGCGCCCACTTTCTCGATAACGAGTACACCGTTTACGGCGAGATCACCGAAGGATTTGACGTGATCGACAAAATCGCCAACGTCGAAAAAGACCGCTCCGACCGTCCGCTGAAGGATGTGAAGATGACGGTGAAGATTGTGGAATGATGGAGAAGTGGTAGAGTGGTCAAGTGATCAAGTGGTCGAGTGGTAACACAGTAAAAGGGCAGGTGACTGCTGACTGCCGACTGCCGACTGCCGACTGCCAACTGCCGACTGGAGACTGGAGACTGGAGACTGCCGACTGGAGACTGCCGACTGGAGACTGGAGACTGCGGACTGCCGACTGGAGACTGCGGACTGCCGACTGGAGACTGC